>JANMBZ010000081.1:0-42255 GCA_031360765.1 Chitinophagaceae bacterium | reverse complement strand
GTTTGCCGGTCGCCACCAGGTATTGCTACCCGTGCTGCCCCTCGACTTGCATGTATTAAGCCTGCCGCTAGCGTTCATCCTGAGCCAGGATCAAACTCTCCATTGTAAATGAGTTGTTTGAACGTGACTTGTAATTTCTCATTGAAAAATTAACGTCAAATTCTAATATAATATTTGCGCTAACATTACCTTGATAATCAATTAATTATTGCTGCTGTTTCCAAACTTTCAAAGAACTTTTAGACTTTACTTTTTGTCCCTTTTTTCATTGGGAGTGCAAATGTAGGAGTCTTTATTTTAACACCAAAATTTATTTGCTTTTTTTTAGCTTTTTTTTTGCATCTTTTCCTTTGAAAAGAACCCCTTTTTTAATTGGGAGTGCAAAAGTAAGAGCGGAGAGTTTAACCACCAAATTTAATTTCAATTATGATGAAATTATTTTTGATTTTAACAGTACTTTTTGTGTGTGATTTTGTTAAGAACTAATGCCTTTTTTCAAAAGCGGACGGCAAAGATAGGGGTGTATAAACTGTTGCCAAAATAAATCTGCTTCTTAATTATTAACAGTGAGCAAAATTTAATGTAGATATCAGCTATAAAGTACTGTAGTACTATGTTTGAGGATTTTAAAAAAAGATGGAGTTTTTTTTGAGAAATTTTGAGAAGTTCTAATAATCAGCTTTAAAAAGCCTGATTTGAAGCTGAATTAGGTTGTAATGGAAACTGAAAATAAGATGTAAAATGCTAGAAATAATTTTAAAATAATTGCGGATAAGTTACTTTAACCAGAAATAAACCATCCGGAGGAACTGAAAAATCGGCTTTTGTACAATCTTTTGCTTCTATAATCTTTTTGAACTCTAGCAGGTTAATTTTCTTTTTACCAACTAAAAGCATTGTGCCCACCAATCCTTTAACCATGCCACGTAAAAAACGATTGGCTTTTACCTTGTAAACCAGATAATCGTTGTGCTGTATCCATTCGCTTTGTTGAATGGTACAATTGAAATTATTTACCTGTGTGTTTCTTTTAGAGAAGCTGGTAAAGTTGGTGTAATTCATTATTTCTGCGGCAGCAGCTTGTAATAAAGCCATATCCAATGTATACGGTACATAATATGCCCGGCCTTGCAAAAAAGGATTTTTGTGCTGGTATATATAATAGTTGTATTCCCTATTTACAGCGTTGAATCTGCTGTGTACATCATCAGATACTGGGAATATTCGTTTTACAACTATATCATTTGGTAATATAGCGTTGAGATTATAGCTGTCATCTTCAATTTTAGTATCAAAATCAAAATGAAAATAATTCTGTAGTGCATGTACACCTGCATCTGTACGTGAAGAACCGGTTAATTCAAATTTATGCCGGTAATAGATCTCTAGTGCTTTTTCTAACTCTGCTTGAACTGAATTTGCATTTTGCTGCTTTTGAAAGCCGGAATAATTGCTGCCTTTATAGGATACTTCAATAAAATAACGCGGCATATTTTTTAATTAATGTTGAACCATTGCTTTAAAACGTATAATGTAGTATCCTTCTACCAGCTGGCTTTCGAGTGTTGCAAAATTTTCAGTATCAGCTACATAAGGATAAGCAGATACATAGAATTTATACTTTTCTTCTTCTTTTGTAAATAAGGCTCCGAGGCTTTTAATTTGTTCCGTTGTAAAACAAACTGCAGTAAACTTTTTTAAAGCCAATGCCCTCCTGGCAGTTTCTGTTTTTTCGGCATTCATTTTTTTTGTGAGATCGAGAAATTCTTTTGGAGTTGCAGATTTTTTACATTTTGGATTGGAAGACACAACATTTGTTTTTACAACACCCACAGTATCTTTTTGATTTAGTGCTGTTGGTTTAGTGGGAGTACTTTTATTTTGAATGGCTGCAATACCTTTTTTTAGCTTTGGCTTTTTATTTTGATTTGCAGATATTGCTTTTCCAGTATCCTTTTGTAAGCGAAGCGTAACAGTATCTTTATTATCAATTACAATTTCTGTGGCATTATTTATTATAGCTGGTGATTGCACTGTTACAATGCCGGGTATAGATTTATTTTGTTCTGATTTAACGACAGGCTCTACCGAGTTTTTAAATACTACTATCTCATTTATGGATGAATCATTAACTACCTCAGATAAAATTTTTGCAAATTCATCTTTACTTTTTATTGTGGTTTTAAGTACAGGCCACAGTCTTTCAGTTGAGATAAATTTCTTTGTTTGCAAATCAACCACGTATAAACCCTCATCCAAATCAATTTTTATAAGATATCCGGCATCTGCATCATTTATAATAAAATTAACTGAGAGCTCGGGCAATGAGCTGTGCGGAAAACCTATGTAACTTCTATATGAACGCTGCGTTAAACGTGGTATAATAATATAACCAGATAAGGTGGAAACTAGCGTTTGCCCATCAATTTTAATATAAAATGGTTTTTGATTTTCTGTCTGGATATAAATGTAATGAAAATTTTGAGCCTTTATAGACAATGAAAACATTAATGAAAATAAAAAAAATAAATACAATTTTAAGCTATGGCCCTTCATTTGATAGATTAGTTTGCTTTCAAAAATACTTATTATACCTGTTTTTACCATTTAAATAAAAATGTATTATACAATAGCCTTGCCACACTTATTTTTGCAGCCTAAATATATAACATGAAAAAAACAATGTTTTTACTTGCTTTACTTGCAGGACCAATTTTTATGCTGGCGCAGCCTGGTGGCGAGCCGCAAGATACTTCCTGGAAAAAAATATTACGGGAATCGAACCCAAGAATAAACGACCTGGTACATACCAAACTGGATGTAAGATTTGATTATGCAAAAGCTTATATGTATGGTAAAGCATGGATTACTTTAAAACCGCATTTTTATAGTACAGATTCTTTACTGCTTGATGCAAAAGGAATGGAGATTAAAGAAGTGTCTGTGATGAAAGGCACAGCCAAAGCTAAATTGAAATATGATTATGATGGTATGCAGTTAAGAATTACGCTTGATAAAATATACAAAGGCGGAGAAAATTACACCATATACATTGACTACACCAGCAAGCCAAATGAACTGACTGTGAAAGGCAGTGCTGCTATAACCGATGCTAAAGGTTTATACTTTATTAACCCAAAAGGGGAAGATAAAGATAAGCCCACGCAAATTTGGACGCAAGGCGAAACAGAAGCCAACAGTGCCTGGATGCCTACAATAGATAAGCCCAATCAAAAAACCACCGAGGAAATTTACATGACCGTTCCATTAAAATATGTAACGCTTAGTAATGGTTTATTAAAAAGCCAAAAGACAAATGCAGATGGCACCAGAACGGATTATTGGGTTATGAACTTGCCTCATGCACCTTACCTGTTTTTTATGGGCGTTGGTGAGTTTTCAATTATTAAAGACAGCTACAAAGGCAAAGAAGTTAGTTACTATGTAGAGAAAGAATATGCACCGGTTGCCCGTAAAATTTTTGGTCATACACCGGAAATGATAAAATTTTATTCAGAAAAATTAGGCGTGGAATTTCCCTGGCAGAAATATGCACAAATTGTTGGGCGTGATTATGTAAGCGGTGCTATGGAAAATACCACTGCAACCTTACACCAGGAAAGTGCATACCAGAATGCAAGAGAACTGGTTGATGGTGTTGGGTGGGAAAGCACCATTGCGCATGAATTATTTCATCAATGGTTTGGAGATTTGGTAACTGCCGAAAGCTGGAGCCATATTACCGTAAATGAAAGCTTTGCCAATTACAGCGAAACTTTATGGGATGAATATAAGAACGGGAAAGATTTTGGAGACCTGCAAAATTACAATGATATGCAGGGATACCTGCAAGGGCCGGGCAATCCAGCGAAAGACCTGGTTCGTTTTCATTATGCAGATAAGGAAGAGGTATTTGATGGCGTGAGTTACAACAAAGGCGGACGCATATTACACATGCTGCGAAACTATGTGGGCGATGATGCTTTCTTTAAATCGTTAAACCTCTATTTAACTACCAATAAATTTAAAGCTGGCGAAGCAGGCATGTTGCGCCTTGCTTTTGAAGAAGTTACCGGTAAGGACATGAACTGGTTTTGGAACCAATGGTATTATGGCAGCGGCCACCCCATTGTAAAAATTGATTACAAATACGATACACCGGGCAAAGCCATGGTAATTATTGAGCAAACGCAAAAAACAGATAAAGTTTTTCGTTTGCCATTGGCTATTGATGTTTACAACGGTACCACTAAAAAAAGGTACAATGTGTGGGTTGAGAATAAAATTGATACTTTCTATTTCAACTACAGCCAAAAACCCGATCTTATAAACGTAGATGCTGATAAAGTGATGTTGTGGGTTAAAACTGATAATAAAACTGCTGAAAACTATGTGCACCAGATAAAATATGCCCCCAATTATTTAGACAGAAGAGAGGCACTTGATTATTTTGCAAAGAAGAATATGCCCGAGCTTACAAACGGCTTAACCGATAAATTTCCGCAATTAAGAAGAAGCACTATTGCAAAATTAGAAAAATCGAAAATGGCAGAAGATACAAAAGTGATGGAAGCAATGGAAAAAATTGCCTACTCCGATGCTGATAGAAAAACCAAAGCTGCGGCAATTGGTTACCTGGCTAAAACCAGCAACGCTAAATACAAAGTCATTTACGAAAAAAATATTAACGACAGCAGCTATTCTGTTGCAGGTGCAGCGTTGGAAGGACTGATTGGCTTGGACCCAACTAAATCTTATGAGCTTGCAAAAAAATATAGTAACGATGCCAAAGGCGATTTAGGAGATGTGGTAAACGATATCATTATTAAAAATGGCACCGAAGCCGACTTTGATTTTATTGCAAAACGCTTTGATGAAATGCCTTTAAGCCAGGAGAAAGTAATGGGCGTTGGTACTTTTGCCTCCTACCTTGAAAAAGTAAACAACATGGTCAATGTAAAAAAAGGAATTGACATGATTGTTAAATTCAGAAACCAGGTTCCTGAGCAGTTCAGAAGTTTTGTTGACCCGATGATAAAGGGTGGATTAAATAAATTAGGAAAAGCAAAAGGAAAAGAAATTGAAGAGTATATTGCTAATGGATTGAAGTAAAAGAAATGCCACTTAATAAAAATGCCTCCGGAATACGGAGGCATTTTTTATGCTTTTAGATTACCTATATCTAAATTACTAATGCGTTACTTTTAATCTTACCAACTTCCACTTGCACCACCGCCACCAAAACTACCTCCACCAAAACCACCAAAGCCTCCGCCAGAGCTTCCTCCACCGCCGCCGCTCCAGCCGCCGCCTCTGCCACCGCCGCCGCTGAGCATGTTTGCAATCGTCCATGCAGCAAAGCCACGCCTGCTCATAAACGAGCCACCGCCACCTCTGCCGCCGCCACTAACTGCCAAAAATATTACGATGATGATAATGATGAAAACAATTCTACCTAAACCGCCTCCCTTGCCTTTACGGCTATTGTAACCTGCTGGTGCCTGATACTCTCCTTTTACTGCCTGCATGATGGCATCTGTACCCTCTTCTATACCCCGGTAATAATCATCGCCTTTAAAATTGGGTACAATTACATCATCAATAATATGCTTGGCAGTAATATCCGGTAATGCACCTTCTACACCATAACCGGTAGCTATATATAATTTACGATCACCATTTTCTTTTTTTCCGTTAACAATAAGTAACAGAACACCATTATTTTTTTCTTTGCCTCCAATACCCCAGGCCCTGCCTAATTTTACACCATAATCTGTAACATCATTTCCATTTAAAGTTGGAATGATTACTACGGCTATTTGTGTGGATGTACTGTCATCAAAAGCAACCAGTTTATTTTCCAATACCTGTTGCTGATCTGCAGTTAGTGTGGTGGTATAATCATTTACCAGCTTAGTTGGTTTTTGCTGCAATAATTTTTCCAGGTCGAAATCGGTTTGGGAAAATGACAGAAGCGAAACCAGCAGTAAAATAAATATGGAGAGAAATCTTTTCATTTTTTGATTATAGAAGCCAATGGCTTTTATTATTTGCCAAAAACAATTTCATCAGGCAATTCGTTTTTGTCTTCTGTTGGATTGTAAGGAAATTTTTCTTTTAGAGTTTGCCCTATCTGAGCAATGCATTGCTCAATACCGTTGCTTATATTGTCTTTGGTAAATTGCGACAGCATATTTTTTACAGCCGCATCCCAATAATCGGCACCGGCCTTTTGATAAATACCTTCATCAGCATATAAAGCCAGTTGCTGATCTTTCATAGCAATATAAAGCAGTACTGCATTGCGGTGATCGGTTTCCTGCATTTTTAATTTAAAGAAAACTTCCGCTGCCCGGTCAATCGCATCTACATAGGCATTTTTGCTTTCTACATAAATACGTATCTCGCCGCTGGTTTCTTTTTCGGCCATGCGTATGGCTTCTACAATCTGCTCTTTATCGGCAGCAGAAAAAAATTCTTTCTTTTTAAACAAAGAAAACATGCAGAAATTTTTAAAAAACAGGTAATCCATTCTAATACCAAAATGGATTACCTGCCTAATGAATTTATTTTATATCAAACTTAATGTCTGGATTCTTTTCGCTACCTGCTTCTGCTTTGTAATAAGCTTTTTCTTTAAACCCAAACAAGCCTGCAAGAATGCTTTTAGGGAATCTTTTTACAGTTAAATTATATCCTTCGACTGATTTATTATAATCCTGTCTTGCAACATTTATCCGGTTTTCGGTTCCTTCAATCTGTGCCTGAAAATCCTGGAAAGATTTGGTTGTTTTTAAATCGGGATAGGCTTCTGCAATTGCCATTAATCTGCTGAATGAACCCTGTAACTGCGCCTGTGCTTTTTGATAAGCTTCCATAGAGGCAGGATCGTTTATATCAACAGTAATTGATGTGGCTTTTGATCTTGCTTCAATCACTTCTTTTAAAGTTGATTTTTCAAAATTGGCAGAACCTTCAATGGTTTTAATTACACTGCTGTACAAATCTGTACGGCGCTGGTAATTGGTTTCAACATTGCTCCACACCTTTTTTACATCCTGATCGGCTGTTACCAAGCCATTATATCCATTGCATCCCCAAAAACCAAGGATGACAACTATCCCAAGCATGACTAATAATCCTGTACGTTTCATATTTGTAATTTTAAGTTGTTTAGAGCTTAAAATTAGCACATTTTTATTATACACGATATTATAATAAAAAGACTGCTGCCAGTATTTTTTTTGCAAAAACATTCACATGCTTACATATCTTTTATATAGATACGAATTGGGTGTGGGGCAACTTCATCTCCACCAAAATAAGGGAATAACTGATAGCCCGTTGCTACAGCCCCCGTTGGTGCACGGCTGAGTTTTACCTGCAGATCCTTTACCATAAAAATATAATTAAGGCTATCAAATTTTATAGCGCAGTTAATTGTTTCACCAATATTTACGGTTCCGATTTCCTGAGAAAATCTTTGTTGGTTATTATAAGCATAAGCATACAACCTTAATTTGCCTTCATTATAAGCCCAGCCAATACGGGCACTGTTTACATGCGGGTCCTGCCCTTCTGTAAAGCCATAAAGTTTATTAATATCGTATTGATTAAGCGGATCCAGTGTGGTATAAATTGCTGAACTATCGAACTTTACTTTAAACAACATTTGGGAAATGGTTAAAGGTTTTATGGTACTCTTATCACAATAATGCTCACCGGCTGCAATATTATATTGAGTAAATATTTCTTCGGCTGGAAAAGTAGCAGGCGTATTTACCGCTATGGTTTGATCCTTTGTGCATCCGTTAATTATAGTAAAAACGGTAAAACAAATAATGGTATATTTCATAGATTATATTGGGATTACCAATATAACGTAACGAGTATACCAATTATTCTAAAATATTTAATAAAAAACCGGTTTTTAAATCCCGGTTTTTAAATTTTTTGAAATAGGAGATTTGAAAGAATGCTAATCATTCACAGCATCTATCCCAGGCAAAACCTTTCCTTCAAAATATTCAAGCAAGGCGCCACCACCGGTGCTTACATAACTTACTTTATCGGCCAGGTTAAATTTATTTACTGCGGCCACACTATCGCCGCCGCCAACCAGGCTGAAAGCGCCATTGGCTGTAGCTGCAGCAACAGACTCTGCTACCGCTTTTGTACCCGACTGAAATTTTTCCATTTCAAAAACTCCCATCGGACCGTTCCATAAAATGGTTTTTGATTTGCCGATTATTTCGTTGAAAATACCAACGGCTTTAGGACCAATATCCAACCCCATCCAGCCATCGGGGATTTGGTCACTTGGACGCACTTCTGTATTTGCATCAGCAGCAAACTTATCAGCAATTACAGAATCTTCGGGCAAATGAATGCTTACATTTTTTTGTTTTGCCTTTTCTAAAATATCCAACGCGGTTTGCAAACGATCATCTTCGCAAAGCGAAGAACCAATTTTACAGCCTCTGGCTTTTAAGAAAGTGTAAGCCATACCACCGCCAATGATGATATCGGTTGCACGTTCCAATAAATTTTCGATAATCAGAATTTTATCCGAAACTTTGGCTCCGCCAATGATTGCGCAGAAAGGCTTTTCGGCCTGGTGCAACACTTTTTCGGCACTCATCACTTCATCATTCATCAGCAAACCAAACATCCTCTTCTCCGCAGGAAAAAATTTAGCAATTACTGCCGTAGATGCATGTGCCCTGTGTGCTGTGCCAAATGCATCGTTCACAAACACATCGCCGAGTTTACTTAATTTTTCAGCAAAGGCTTCGTCGCCGGATTCTTCTTCTTTATAAAAACGAAGATTTTCTAACAGTAAAACCTCACCTGGTCTTAACATAGATGCGGTGAGGCCTGCCTGGGAACCTACACAATCATCTGCAAAAAACACTTTTGTATTGCCCGCAGATTCCGCAGAATTCGCAGACGGGTTTAATAAGGCATACAAAGGTTTTACCAGGTGCTTTAATGAATATTTATCCGTTGGGCCATCTTTTGGCCTTCCCAAATGACTCATTAAAATAACGCTGCCACCATCTGCCAAAATCTTTTTAATAGTTGGTATGGTTGCAGTCATACGTGTATCATCGGTAATATTAAAGTCCGCATCCAATGGAACATTAAAATCAACACGGATAAGGGTTTTGTGGCCTGCGAAATTAAAATCTGAAAATTTACTCATAGTAAACTGATTGTTTAAAATAAAAACGCAGAGAAAAAAGAGAACCAGAGTTTACGCTGAGCATCTCTGCGAAATCTCCATTTTACTCATTTTCTCTGCGGTTAAAAAATGTATTCAGCATTTCGTCTTACTTATTTAGATAGACGATTAAAATGATATCTTATTTTATCAGCCCTGCAAAATGATGCACTGTACGTACCAATTGGCTTACATAGCTCATTTCATTATCGTACCAGCTAACGGTTTTAACCATTTGCTTATCGCCCATGGTCATTACTTTAGTTTGGGTTGCATCGAATAAAGAACCGAAGCGGATACCGATAACATCGGTGCTTACAATTTCATCTTCGTTATAACCAAAACTTTCGTTGCTGTTTGCCTTCATAGCAGCGTTAATTTCTTCAACAGTAACTGTTTTTTCTAAAATTGAATACAATTCAGTTACAGAACCTGTAATTACAGGCACACGCTGGGCGCCGCCATCTAATTTGCCTTTTAATTCAGGCAAAACCAGTCCGATTGCTTTTGCAGCGCCTGTGCTGTTAGGTACAATGTTGGCCGCCGCCGCTCTTGCCCTGCGTAAATCATTTTTTGGATGAGGCGCATCCAGTGTGTTCTGGTCGTTTGTATAAGCATGTATTGTACTCATGATACCGGTTACAATTCCAAAACTATCATTTAATGTTTTGGCCATTGGTGCCAGGCAGTTGGTAGTGCAGCTTGCGCAGCTGATAACAGTTTCTGTTCCATCTAAAATAGCATGGTTAACATTAAATACTACTGTTTTTAAATCACCGGTTGCCGGGGCAGAAATTACTACTCTTTTTGCACCAGCAGCTAAATGGCCCTCGGCCTTTGCTTTATCTGTAAAGAAGCCGGTACACTCAATTACAACATCCACATCATGACTGCCCCATGGAATTTGAGCAGGATCTTTTTGTGCATATACTTTTATTTCATCGCCATTAACAGTAATAGCACTGTCAGTGGATTTTACATCCTGACCAAAACGGCCCTGGGCGCTATCGTACTTTAATAAATGTGCCAGCACAGCCGGGCTGGTTAAATCGTTTATGGCAACTACATCAATACCTTTCATATCGTATATCTGACGATAGACTAAACGGCCTATGCGACCAAACCCGTTAATGGCAACTTTTACTGTACTCATGTTCAATTAGAAATTAAAAATTAAAAATTAGGAATTTGCGGTGCAAAAGTACATTTTGTACAACATATAAACAGGGAATATTTACAAACGATTTAAATTATTTGGTTGAAAAACTGCCGAGCGTTATCTTTGCCGTCCTTAAACAGGAAACGCCGCGTTGGTCAAGGGGTTAAGACGCCTCCCTTTCACGGAGGAATCACGGGTTCGAATCCCGTACGTGGTACTGAATTAAAACAAAAACCCCCGATAGCAGTAGCTATCAGGGGTTTTTGTTTTTACCGGGTGGTGCCAGAAAGCACAATTAATTTACCGTTCTAATATTTATTCTTCTATTTCCCCCCGTCAAACTTTCTAAAAATTGTTTTTACACTCTGATCAATTTCTTTACCGGTCATTTTACGGCTGTTAATTTCATTGGTTGTCCAACCCTGCCAAACCGCTTTATCGGTTTTATTGTCAATCATAGTAACAGTAACCGTTCCCTCTTTTACGGTAGTTGTATAAGTATCATATCCTTGAAACTGGGAAGGATAATAAAACGTGTTAACCCTGCCTGTATAACGGTTGTAATAACTACGGGTGTAAGATTGTGAATACACAGGATCTTTTTGTTCTTTTTCATTCTTTTCCACCAACAACTCATAATTAACCATAATATCGGGGTTTGTACTCACCTCCTTCCAACCAATTTTTTGTAACTGGTTGTTTACCGAGTTACGGATGTTTGTTTCTGTAAGTTCGTTTTTCTTCGTTTGTGTTGCTTCATTGCTTTCGGGCTTCTCTACCCAGGCATAGGTTTTGTACTTAGTAAAATCGGCAGACTTGTCTTTTTCTATATGGGCATTACCGGCACAACCGGTAACAAACAGTGCGGCCGATAACGCAATTGTCCCAACCCAATTCACTGATTTTGTTTTCATAATTTTTGTTCCTTTTATTTTGTGATAGCTTATGCTACTAACCAAATTACGCAAAAACTATGCTTTATTGTCTTATTGAATTGTGAAAGTTTAGTGAAAGGGAATTATCTTTTCAACCACAGGTAATTGTTTAAAATAAGATGTTAAAATTGTTATTTATCTTTATCTGCAGGCTATATTCAATTTTCAAAAATCAACTTTAATAAAACTATATGTCAATCAACTGGACCGGTGTTTTTCCTGCCCTTACCACAAAATTTACGGCGGATGACAAACTGGATCTGCCGCTTTTTGAAAAAAATTTAAACGCACAATTAGATGCTGGTGTTAGCGGAGTAGTATTGGGCGGCACCCTTGGTGAGGCCAGTGTTTTAACAACGGAAGAAAAAGAAACACTGGTAAAATTTGCCATCGAAAAAATAAATGGCAAAGTACCGGTTGTTATAAATATTGCTGAAGGTAGCACCAGGGAAGCCCTGCAACAGGCGGCTTACGCAAAAGCATGGGGTGCACAGGGCATTATGATTTTACCGCCCATGCGTTACAAAAGCGATCATCGGGAAACGGTTACGTATTTTAAAACCGTGGCTGATGCAACAGACCTGCCCATCATGATTTACAACAACCCGGTAGATTATAAAATTGAAGTAACATTGGATATGTTTGATGAATTACAGGTATGCAAAAATATTCAGGCAATAAAAGAAAGTACAAGAGATGTTACCAATGTAACCAGAATGAGAAACCGTTTTGGTGAACGATTTAAAATTCTTTGTGGTGTAGATACATTGGCCATGGAAGAATTGGTATTGGGTGCCGATGGTTGGGTGGCAGGATTGGTTTGTGCTTTCCCTAACGAAACGGTTGCTATTTTTAATCTGGTAAAAGCAGGTAACATTAAAGATGCAACAAAAATATACCGATGGTTTATGCCTTTGCTTGAGTTGGATATTCACCCAAAACTTGTACAGTATATTAAGCTGGCCGAAACGCAGGCTGGCATTGGCTCAGAAACTGTAAGAGCACCAAGACTCACTTTGGTTGGAAAAGAAAGAGAGGATGTTTTGAAGATCATTGATGATGGAATTGCAAACCGTCCGGTTTTGAATTTTTAATTTTGAATTTTTACTTATGACTTACAAAGATTTTAGTGTTGAAGAAATTGATATTGTTATGCAGGAAGCATGGAATGCATTTCATATTTACAGAAAAGTTTCTTTACGGCAGCGTGCTGCATTTATGAAAGCGATTGCGGTTGAACTGGAAAGTTGCGGCGATACTTTGATACAAACTGCCATGCAGGAAACCAATTTACCCGAAGCAAGATTGCGTGGAGAAAGAGCAAGAACTATTTTTCAATTAAACAGCTATGCCGAAGCCTGCGAAAAAGGAAATTGGTTAGAGGCAAGGATTGATACAGCCATCCCTGATAAAACACCGCCCAAACAAGACATACGTAAAATGCTGGTGCCGCTTGGGCCGGTTGTGGTTTTTGGCGCTAGCAATTTTCCTTTTGCTTATTCAACCGCCGGTGGCGATACAGCATGCGCTTTTGCGGCCGGTTGCCCCGTAATTATCAAAGCACATCCGGCACATGCCGAAACATCTGAGATTGTTGCCAATGCTATTTTAACCGCTGCAGAAAAATGCAATATGCCAAAAGGAATTTTTGCGCATGTACATGGCGCAGGTTTTGAGGTAGGCAAAGCATTGGTGATCCACTCACACACAAAATCAGTTGCTTTTACGGGCTCTTATACAGGAGGCAAACAATTATTTGATTGGGGCAATGAGCGTAAAGAACCAATACCGGTATTTGCAGAAATGGGAAGCGTGAACCCTGTTTTTTTATTGCCTGAAAAATTAGCTATATCGGCAATTGAAATTGCAACCATGTATGCAGGCTCCATCACTTTGGGTGTTGGGCAGTTTTGTACGAACCCGGGGATAATTATTGGTATTGAAAGTGAAGCTTTAAATACTTTCACATCAACACTTGCTGAAGAAATAAAAAATATTGCCCCTGCAAAAATGCTTCACGAAGGAATTATAAAAGCCTACAATAAAAATAAAGAAACGGCCTTATCGCAACCGGGTGTTGAAACCCTGTCGGCGGCCGAAAGCCCCGACAGTGGCTTGGCAGGAGCCCTAATTGCTACAGCAACGGGGCAAGAGTTTTTAAACAACCCTGTTTTACACCAGGAAGTTTTTGGCCCCTACTCCATCATCATTCGTTGTAAGGATATAAACGATATGATTGCTGTTGCAAAAAACCTGGAAGGCCAATTAACGTCTACTTTAATGGCAACAGAAAATGATATAAAAGAAAATGATGAGTTGGTTGAAGCAGTAAAAAATATTTGTGGCCGTTTTATTTTAAACAGCGTACCAACCGGTGTGGAGGTTTGTTTAAGTATGCAGCATGGCGGGCCTTTTCCTGCAACAACCGATAGCCGCTTTACCTCAGTTGGTGCAGATGGTATTAAGCGTTTTGCAAGGCCCATTGCTTTTCAAAACTGGAGTAATAATTTATTGCCCGATGAATTGAAGAATGAAAATCCGTTGGGAATTTGGAGAACGGTTGATAATGAATTAACGAAAGAAGCGGTATAAAATATTTAAGCGGCTACTGCAACCTGGTTGTTTTCTTTCTCTTTATTAAAAACCAACCACGCTGTAACAGCAACAGATAAAATAAAGTAAGCAATCAGCAAATTACTTACCCATGGCAGAAATGCATTGGCACCAAACCAATCGCCTAAATAAATAATCAACCCAATGCCAGCTGCTGCTTTTAAAATTTCCCAAACAAGCGCATAGCGGTTTCCATCCATTAGTTCTGTAAAAGCATATACCATTAAAAACAGAAATGCGCCGTAGGTAAAAATATTTGGTTTGCCTATGTATGCAATATTGCCAAACAGGTAACTCACAAATAACAACAGCAATACCAACTGTACCCAGCTCCAAACATGCAGCAGCATTGATACCTGCGGATTGTACTTTTCAAAATTGTAAGCATCTTCAATTTTATAAACAGGATATTTTTCTTCTACATCTGCTGGTCGCCAACCAGTGGGCATAAACCAGATACGCAGCTTGTCTTTAAAATTTTTTGTATTCCAGGCATCTTTTATCATCAGCCATAAATGCAGAAAATTTATTTTGATGGGGTTCCATGTTCTTACTGGCCTGGTAATACCATATACAGGTTTAACACCCGGTAACTCTTCCTGAAAAGTTCCAAAAATTTTATCCCAAAAAATAAATATCTGCCCATAATTTTTATCAATGTATTCCTTGTTTAGAGCATGATGCACCCGGTGATGTGATGGTGTAACAATAATTTTTTCCAGAAAACCCATCTTATTAATATGCTGTGTATGGTACCAGAATTGTGCAAATAAATGCAGTGGCGCAACTACAGCAATCACTTTTGCATCAATACCCAGCAAGGCTGCAGGTATTAATAAAATAACAAACAGCCGCACAAAAACTGAAATGCTTTGTCGCAATGCACAGGCAAGGTTAAACTCTTCGCTGCTGTGATGAACGATATGACTGTTCCAGAAAAAATTTATTTTATGATCGAGTGCATGCACAGTATATCCGGCAAAATCCAATACAATAAAAACAATAAGATAAGTAAGCCCGGTTGTATTAATATGTGTAAGTGCCACTTTGCTTACCAGCCATTCGTAACTGATAAGAGCAATAGCCAAACCCAATACATCTTTGGTAACATTGGTAACGCCGCTGCTAAGGCTGCTGATCATATCCATGTTACGCACTGTATCATTTCCTTTGCGCCAGCCATACCATTTTTCAAATAATACCAATAGCAAAAAGGCCGGCATGGCAATTAATAATATCTTTCCGTACTGTTCCATATTTTAAAAATCTTTGTCGTAACTATACAAAGTTAAACTTAGTATTCAAACAAACAAGCAGGCTATACCCTGGCATTGCAAATTATTAAGCACAACAATTTATGAAAAAAATATTACTCCTGCTGATATTGTACAGCTCAAATGTGCATTGCCAAACTGAAATTAAAAATTGGCAGCTAGGCCCATTTGTAAAGCCTGTTAAAAACCCTGTAATGCAGGCAGACTCATCATTTCTTTTTAATTGCCCTGTAAAAAAACAGTTAGTGCAATGGCAAAAGGCCGATGTTTTTAATCCGGCAGCGGTTGTAAGAAATAATAAAGTATATGTATTGTTTCGGGCAGAAGATATTCCGGGTGTTGGTATTGGAATGCGTACTTCCAGAATTGGAATTGCTGTAAGTGAAGATGGAATACACTTTAAAAAAAATAAAGAACCGGTTTTATATCCCGACAGCAGTGCATTTATTAAGTATGATTACCCAGGTGGTTGTGAAGACCCCAGAATTGTTGAAACTGAAAATGGAAATTATATTTTATTATACACCAGTTGGAACCGTGATGTTGCAAGGCTGAGTGTTGCCACATCAGGCAATTTATTGAACTGGAAAAAACAAGGCCCGGCCTTTTTAAAAGCTTACCATGGAAAATATTTAAATACCTGGAGCAAATCAGGTTCAATCGTTACAAAAAAAATAAAGGGTAAATTTATTGCTGTAAAAATAAATGGAAAGTACTGGATGTATTGGGGCGAAGGACCGGTTTACCTGGCAACATCAACCGATTTAATTAACTGGACTCCGGTTACCGATTCAAAAACCGAATTGGTTCCTATACTAACCACAAGAAAAAAAATGTTCGACAGCCAGATAGTAGAACCCGGTCCACCGGCCATGCTTACCGAAAAAGGAATCGTTTTATTATACAATGGAAAAAATGCCGAAAACGAAGATGCAGATCCTAACTTGGCAAAAGGAATGTATTGCGGTGGGCAGGCATTGTTTAGTGCAACACATCCCGAAAAATTACTTGAAAGATGTAAAACTTATTTTATTAAACCCGATTTACCTTTTGAAATAAAGGGGCAATATACATCGGGCACCACATTTATTGAAGGGCTTGTGTATTTTAAAAACCAATATTTTTTATATTACGGCACTGCTGATAGTATGGTGGGTGTGGCGGTAAAAAAATAAACCCGATAGAAAGTATTTTTAAAATGAAACAAACATTTATTTGCATTGATGCCCATACCTGCGGTAATCCCGTTAGACTTATAAAGGAAGGTGGCCCCATACTCATTGGAAATAACATGAGTGAAAAACGGCAGCACTTTTTAAAAGAATTTGACTGGATACGCAAAGGGTTGATGTTTGAGCCCCGTGGCCACGACATGATGAGCGGCAGTATTTTATATGCGCCACACGACCCACAAAACGATGTGGCTGTTTTATTTATTGAAACCAGTGGTTGCCTGCCCATGTGCGGCCATGGAACCATCGGCACCATTACAATCGCCATTGAAGAAGGATTAATAAAACCAAAGATACCAGGTGTTGTAAGGATGGAAGCTCCGGCGGGATTAGTTTTAATTTCTTACAAAGAAAGCCAATCAAATCCTGTGGGGAGAAAAGTAAAATCAGTCAGGCTTACCAATGTTCCATCTTACTTAGCTGAAACTGAATTAATTGTTGTTTGTCCCGATTTGGGCGAGCTGGTTGTTGATGTTTCATACGGCGGTAATTTTTATGCCATTGTTGATGTGCAGAAAAATTTTAAAGGACTTGAATATTATACCGCAGATAAATTAATTAGCTGGAGCAGGGAGTTAAGAAAAAACATCAATGAAAAATATTCTTTTGTTCATCCGGAAAATGAAACCATTAAAGGTTGCAGTCATATACTTTGGACCGGCGCAGTTTTAGAAAAGACCTCGACGGCACGCAATGCAGTTTTTTATGGTGATAAAGCCATCGACCGCAGCCCCTGCGGCACCGGCACGTCGGCACGTATGGCGCAGTGGTATGCAAAAGGATTTTTGAAAAAAGGCGACGAATTTATTCATGAAAGTATTATTGGCAGTAAATTTATTGGAAGAATTGAAGAAGAGGTTTTGGTTGCAGGAAAGCCCGCCATCAAACCATCAATAGAAGGCTGGGCAAGGGTTTACGGGCAGAACACCATCACGATTGATGATGTGGATGATCCGTATGCGTATGGATTTCAGGTTTTATAAAACCCCCTCCGCCCCCTGAAGGGGGAACTGAGGGCAAGAGGATTCTTAAATAATATACTTTTGATTTGCATAGAGATCATTATTAAATTTTTAAAAAACTCATTTCAGATTACACTAGACTATGCAGTAGAGTACATCGAATTGAGGTTCCCCCTTTAGGGGGGCAGGGGGTTATGGTTACAATTATTGGCGGCGGTGTTATCGGTTTATGCAGCGCATATTATTTACTGCAGGAAGGTTATGAAATTACAGTTATAGAAAGAGGCGATATAACCGATGGTTGTTCTTTTGGTAACATGGGTTACATGTCGCCGAGCCATTTTGTGCCATTGGCAAGCCCGGGTATAATTTCCCAAGGATTAAAATGGATGCTCAATTCCACTTCACCATTTTACATAAAACCCAGGCTAAACCTAGACCTGATGCAATGGGGCTACCATTTCTGGAAAAGTAGTACTGCTAAAATGGTAGCAATAAATTCGCCGCACTTAAATGATATTTTACAATTGAGCAGGCGGTTAATAAATGACATGCGAATAGAAATTGGTGATACATTTGATATGGAAGAAAAGGGTTGCCTGATGATGTGCAAGCATCAAAAAACACTTGACCATGAATTTCATTTAGCAGATGATGCAGAAAAATTTGGATTAAAAGTAGAGCGGTTAACCAGAGAGACTGTACAACAATTAGAACCCGATGTTGAATTAAATGTGGCGGGTGCTGTTTTATTTAAAGATGATTGTCATTTTAATCCGGGTAAGATGATGATTGCATTAAAAAATTATTTAGAAAAAAAAGGAGTCAAGTTTCAGCTCAATACAACCGTTACTGGTTTTGAGAAAGCAGGCAATAAAATTTCAGCAATAATTACTGATAAAGGAAAATTTGATGCGGATGAAATTGTTGTAGCAACGGGTAGCTGGCTACCGGTTGTTGCAAAAATGATGGGTATAAAATTATTATTGCAACCGGGCAAAGGTTACAGTCACACATACAACCATGTTGAAAAAAATATAAAATATCCCGCTATATTAGTTGATGGCCGATGCGCTATAACGCCCTGGGGGCAACAACTCCGCATTGGCGGCACTATGGAACTCAGCGGCATTAACAATAAGGTAATGCTGAGCCGCATGCAAGGCATTTACAATTCGGCAAAAGATTTTTATCCTGGATTAAAAATTGATTTTCCGCCAACGGATAAAATATGGAATGGGTTAAGACCGGTTACACCGGACGGATTACCATATATAGGAAGAACTGATGCTTATAAAAATGTGATCGTCGCCGGGGGGCATGCCATGCTTGGTATTTCTGAAAGTACTGGTACCGGTAAAATTGTGAGCCAGCTTATTAAAAATACAAAGACTAGTATTGCCATTGAAGCTTTTAATCCACAACGGTTTTAAAAATCTATTGTTTTATTGAAGTATCTTTTGGTACAGTAAGCAGCGAATCTTTTTTCTTCTTCTTCAATAAATTATCCAATAATCCTTTGATAGATTCTTTGGTTCTTTCGCCGCTGTTTTTTACAGGTGTACTGTCTTTTACGGCAGCAGTATCTTTATTGCCCAGCATTCTTTTACGTAACTCTTCACGGGCCGCCATCTCCAGTTGCCGTCTTAATGAATTTATGGTATCCTGTGTGGCTTTTTTAGCACTGTCAATTTTTGCCTGTACAAAATCCTTAACCTGTTGCTGCATCTGTGTTGCAAGGGTTTCGCCACTTTGTTTTAAATCAACTTTAAGGGTTGGTTTTTTTAATGTGCCACCCATTGCCATTTTCAGGCTCACTGTTTCTCCCAGTTTTATCAGCAGTCCTTTGGCATTAACAGATTTCAAAAGGTTATCTACAAACTGGTTTCCCTGTGTACCCATTAATGCACGGGGTAGTTTCATATTGATAGCGTAATTGATACCTTCATCAAGCCCTATTCCCTGCAAGCCGCCAATTTCCATTTCAATATTTTTAACTTTAAGTGTAAATGGTTTCACTAACAATTTGCCGTTTGAAAATTCAAAAAATGTTTTTACATCTTTCATTGATATGGATTGCAGCTCCTTTACATTTAATACCGAAGCTATTTTATCAAGCGGGGCAAATTTGCTCAGGAAACCTTCAATCAAAAACAAATTACCATTACCCGAAATGGTACTCATATCAATATCAAGATTATCACCCAGGTTACCGTTGGCAGATAAAACCGATGTTAATTTACCCGTTAGATATTTACCGATCGGCATCAGCTTTTGCGAAGTATTAAAAGCGTAAAATGTTTTTTGAATATCTACGCCCTGTACATCGTAACTCATGACTATGGCAGGTTTCACTTTATTTTCTTTGGTACTGTACGATCCGTTTATCTTAATTTTTCCATCCATCGCATTACCACTTACATTGTTCAGTTTAACGGCCTGGTCTTTTATCAGGACAGTTCCCGATAAATTTTGAATATCCAATTTATCATACAGCATTTTATCAACCGATGCATTTAAATCAATATCAAGATTGGCAGGTACAATAAATGGCTTAGCAGCCTGCGCTATGGTTGTTGGAGTAGGCGCAACGTCCATCCAGTCGTTCAAATTTACTTTATCAGCTTTAACGGTAAGGTTGGCATTTAAGGGCTTTCCGTTTAAAAGGTAACTCAGCAGATTATTAATTTGTCCGCTGCCGCTGAAATTTGAATTCATGTACTCGCCACTCAAATTTGAAAGATCAATTTTTGTTGGCGTAAAATCGGAATGCAGCGTATTTATTTTTACACCGGTAGGATAATCAACCGAGATGTATTTAAAATTACTTAAGTCAATAATGCCTGCTGCATAAAAATTATTATACTGTTGATTTTCTATATCGTTTACATTCCCCTTTATACTTACATCAGCATCCATCAAACCGGCTATGCTGGTACCTTTGGCCAGTTTTAAATAATTTACAACTTCCGATAAATTTAGTTTCCCTTTTGCAGCTGCATCTATAAACATATTGCTTACAGGTTTTTTTACCAGCAATCTAAAATCGAATGGCTCACCATCAATTGCCAGGTGTCCGTTTGTAATATCAACTACAGAATTATCGGTTTGCCCATCGGTATTATCAATTACTGCATTAAAATTTATCTGCTGTATAGCTTTTGGCAGATCAGTATATTTAAAAGAACCGTCTTTCACTTTCATGGCAACATGGTAGCCAGGCATAACAGAATCGTGCGATACACCTCTGATATACCCTTCAAAAATACCACTGCCACTTGCAATTATTTTATTAAACTCTGTTTGATAAAGCGGCGTAATCAACGACAAAATATTTTTAAAATCGGTTGAAGGCGATTTAAAGTTAATATCCATATCGTAGCCGTTAGCTAATTTTTTAATTACGCCACTACCGTTTACTTTTAATTCGTTTAGAAGAATATCTACGCCATCAAAACTGTAAATATTGTTTTTATTATCAATTTTTATGACCGTATTTACAGTTGATTTAACTTTTGATAAATATGGAATAGCTCCATAGTTAAAAGATACAGAATCGGCTGTGGTATTGGTATTTAGCGTAAACTGGTCAGATGCAAAATCTCCCCGGCCGGTATGGTTTACGTTTTCTAAAACAATACTGCTGTTGCCTGCCACATCCATGTAATTGATGTAACCGTTTTCTATGGAATAATAATCCAGCTTTAAGTTAAAAGGTTTGGCTGCAGAGTCTGTATTATTTTTTTTGGGTTGAGATTTTACAATATCCCAATTAGCCAGGCCCTTTTCATTAATGATGGCATGCACACGGGGCGATTGAAAAAAGATGCTGTAAATATCCATGCTTTTGCCACGGATAAAACTCATAAAGTCAACTGTGGCATCCATTCTTTTGGTATACAACAAAGTATCTTTTTCAAAATAATCCAAGCCAACAACCTGCAATTCATCAAGTCCAATGCTTACTTTAGGAAAACGCCTGAAAAAAGAAATATCCACTGTTTTAAAATCAACCTGTGCATACAAACTTCTGTTTATTTCTTTTTTAACGAGCGAAACAATTTTGCTTTTAAAAATATAGGGTGTTGCAATCAGCAACCCAATCAGCAAAAACAAAACAATAAAAAATATTTTAAAAAACTTTTTAAGAAATTTCATGTGATTGTAATTTTTATCAACTCCCTGATACAGTTAACCTTTATCCAAAAACTATTCCAATGTATTTTATATATTGAAATGTCAGCCTGAGCTTGTTGAAGGCGGCTTCATTCCTGCTTACCGGCTTCGACAAGCTCAGCCTGACATCCTGCTTATCTTGATTCAATTTCCCAGCTATTCCAAAACTGTTTCATAATGCCTTTCAGGTATTTCCACATCGCCAAAGCCTTTGTGCATAAGGCGTTGCTGAAACTCTTGCTGCACATTATATTCCCCATGTACAATGAACATCCGCTTTACCGCTGCCGGATTTTGGCAGGCCAGAAACTGGCACAGATCATCATAATCGCCATGGGCACTCATGCTGCGGATAGAGCCTATCTCTGCATTCACTTCATGTTGTACTCCATAAATATTTACTTCTTTTGCACCCGCCATTAATTTACCACCAAGCGAATGTGGCTCACAATAACCGGTTAACAAGATTGTGTTGCGGCTGTTCTCAATGTTATTGCTGATGTGGTGCTTTACCCGTCCGGCATCGGCCATACCACTTGCAGAAATAATAACAAATGGACCGTTTCTAAAATTCAGCATCTTCGATTCGTCAACTGTTTTAATAAATTTTAAACCTTTAAAACCAAATGGATCATTATCCGATTCTAAAATTTTCTGAATGCTTTTATTAAAATACTGCGGATAATGTTTTACTATTTCTGTTGCTTTTACACTTAGCGGACTATCAACAAAATAATCCAGTTCTGGCAATCTTCTTTCCAGTTCCAGTTGATTGAGTGCAAATAAAATTTCCTGTGTGCGACCTACACTGAATGCAGGCATAATCAGTTTACCTTTTTTCTGTAGACAGGCTTTTTCTATCCAATGCAAAACCTGATCGGGCGTAGTACTTGCATTATCATGCAGACTATTTCCATAAGTAGATTCTATTAAAATATAATCGGCCTGCGAAAACTCGGCAGGTGATTTAAGTATCACATCTCTGTACCGGCCTACATCTCCGCTAAAAGTCAGCCTTGTAATTTTTCCATCTTCTTTAATTTTTAAATGCACGGCAGCACTGCCGATAATATGCCCGGCATCAGTGTATTGCACATCAATATTTTCATCAATGGTAAACCAGTCATCGTAAGGCACGGCCACAAAATGATCTGCTGCGGCCAGTGCATCGGCAGTATCGTACAAAGGTTTCAGGTAAGGCAGCCCTTGCTGAGCTCTTCTTTTATTTTCGTACTTCACTTCGTTTTCCTGTATGCCGGCAGAGTCTTCCAGCATTACAGATGCCAATTCTTTTGTTGCAGGGGTGCAAAATATTTTTCCATTAAAACCATCGGCAACCAGTTTTGGTACCAGTCCGCAATGGTCAATATGAGCATGCGACAATATCATGTGAGTTACGGTTGTTGCATCAAAACCAAAGCTTCGGTTCATGGCATCGGTTTCTTTGCCCATGCCTTGAAACATGCCGCAATCCAATAAATATTTTTTGCCGTTTTTTAAAGTAAGCAAATGCTTCGATCCTGTTACAGTGCGTGCCGCACCATGAAAAGCTATTTTCATAATTGTGTTTTTAATTTTTATTGACCGGACATTTGTTCAAAATTCAACTTCGGTGGCAGTTTATCCTGAGCGAAGCCGAAGGACACTCTTGTACAATATTACTATATTCAACATTTTGAAAGTTTTGTGTTAATCTGCATGAATCTCTGTAATCATTGTTCTATCCTTCACTACCTAAAAACGCCATCATCCCCATCCCAATCTCAATCGCACTTTCATCAATATTAAAAGTAGGTGTATGTACACCGCTGGTAATTCCCTTTGCTTTGTTGCCGGCACCCAACCTGAAAAAACAGGCTGGTATCTGGTGAGAGTAATACGCAAAATCTTCTGCCCCCATTCTTAATTCAGTTTGTTCTACATGCTCTTTACCAACATATTCTTCTGCCATTTTCCAGGCCTGGTTTCCCAATGCTTCATCATTTAAAACAAAGGGATAACCCACATCAATATGTATGCTGGCTTCGGCGCCCATGGCTGCCACCAGTTCAATAGTTTGCTTTTTTATAAGTTCGTGCGCTTTAAAACGCCACGCTTCATTCATAGCCCTGAAAGTACCCATCAGCTTAACTTCGCTGGGTATTACATTGGTTGTATTACCTCCTTGAAAAGAAGTGATTGATAAAACAGAAGGGTTAAAAGGACTGTTGCTTCTGCTAATAATTTGCTGCAGACTAACAATTAAATGCGATGCAATTAAAATAGTATCTGCTGTAAACTGCGGTGCTGCTGCATGGCCGCCATTACTTTTTATACTGATGTAAATTTCATCGGCGCTGGCCATTACCATGCCATTTCTAAAACTGAGTGTTCCTACTTCCAGGCCGGGATGTACATGCAGTGCAAATATTTTTTCGGGTCTCGGATTTTCAAGTACACCTTCTGCAATCAATAAGCTTGCGCCACCGGGGTTTTTTTCTTCTCCGGGTTGAAAAATAAGCTTTACCGTTCCCTCCCATTCATCCCTGAGCTCATTTAAAATTTTTGCTGCGCCCAGCAGGCATGTTGTGTGTACATCATGTCCGCAGGCATGCATTACACCGGTGTTTTTCGATTTGTAAGGCACATCATTTTCTTCTGTAATGGGCAGTGCATCCATATCGGCCCGCAGTGCAGTAATTTTTTTATCCGGATTTTTTCCTTGTATCAAACCCACAACACCCGTTGTAGCTTTCACTTCAAAAGGAATTCCGTATTCAGTTAATTTTTTTTGTACAAAGGCCGATGTTTCAAATTCCTGGTAACTCAGCTCCGGGTTGGCATGTATCTGATGACGGATTTCAATAAATTCGTCAGCATATTTTTTTGCCAGTTGCTGTATCAAATCTTTTATCATTGTTTAAAAATAACGGTAAACTATTGAAATAAAAAAGAGTTTCTAAAACAGAAACTCTTATACAAAACTGATTTATTTTGAATCTTCTTTAGCTTCCTTATCGGGTTTTACCTCAATGGTATCAGGCACAATATAAATGCCACCGGTAACTACTCCGCCTTTTATAATTTGCTTTTTAACCCTTTCAGCATCTTCCTTATCTACAAAATCGCCAAATTTCATTTTAATAAAAGGTGACTGGTAACTCATAATCACTTTTTCATCGGGGAAATTCTGCAACAGGTAAGAGCGAACTTTCATTGCATAATTCCTGTCATCGCTTTTCAACACAAACAATCTGTACCCTTTTACAAACCTGGCTGCCATTTTAATATTAGCATTGCTTATGTCAACCTGGGTTTTTGCCAGCAAATCAATCCGTGGATCTTTATTAATGGTAACTTTTGGTGCTGCCACTGTATCATCAGGTAATTGAGCAAACAAGGCATTAAAAGCAGTTAAAAAGAGAGCTGAGAATAATATCTTTTTCATTTTTTGTTTTTCTGATTGTACAATTTTATAATAACTATTTATCAATTCTGCTGCAAATCCTGCTGTAAAAGTATAAGACTGTTATTACAGCTTAAACGGTTGGCTCCGGCATTTAATAATTTTTTAGCATCGCTGTAATTTTTTATACCGGTTGCCACTTTTATGCCAACATTTTCTGCCAGGTGTTTTCGTATCAGTTTAATATGTGCTGTTGCCTTTAAATTTTCAATTGTTCCCGTTCCCACCTTTACAAAATCTACTCCTGCGGCACCGTACAAATCGCAGGCAGTAATTATTTCTGCATCCGTCATTAAAACCGTTTCAAAAATAACAGTTATTTTTTTGCCTTTACTTTTTATAACCGGCATTATGGTATTTATTTCGCTGGCTAAAAACTGCCAGTCGTTATTTTTAACTGCGCCGGTGTTTATTACCATTTCAAGTTCATCGGCACCATCAATAATGGCAAGCACTATTTCGGCAACCTTGGCTTCAATAGCACTGTACCCAAAAGGAAAGCCGGTTACTGTTGCAACTTTTACAGCAGTTTCAAATGTAAGCTCCTTAGCTTTTTTTACAAATAGTGGCGGCACACAAACAGTGGCAAATTTATATTCACTGGCTTCGCTGCAAAGTTTTTCAACATCTGCAATAGTTGTATCTGGTTTTACGCAGCAATGATCTATATGTTCAGCAATCGCCATATCTTATAAATGAATTGTAAAATTAAGCATTAAGTAAAACTTTATTTGATAAATGGCAATCTTTACAATTAATCATTTGTTATATTTATCGCCATTAATAAACACCAAAATTAAACTGCATGCAAAAAATAAAATTGCTGTTGATGGCACTCATCTTTTCGGGAGCAGCACTTATAGTAAATGGCCAGGCAACTTTTCCGGCAAATGATGTGGCAAACCCTAAAGACGGGTGCTATGCATTTACCAATGCCAGCATTGTAAAAGACCCACAAACAACACTGCAAAACGCAACGCTGGTAATACGGCGGGGAAAAATTGAAGCCGTGGGTAATAATATTGCCATACCAAAAGATGCAGTTGTTATTGACTGCAATGGTAAATTTATATACCCCGCTTTTATAGATATATACAGCGATTACGGTATGCCTGCGGCTCCCCAAACTGCAGGCGGCGGTGGTGGCGGATTTTTTCGTACCCAGCAACTTACCTCAAATACCAAAGGTGCTTATGGATGGAACCAGGCCATTAAACCAGAAATAGAAGCCAGTAAAATTTTTACGGAAGATGATACCAAAGCAAAAACCTTACGGGATATTGGTTTTGGCTCGGTGCTTACACACCAGAAAGATGGTATTGCACGTGGCACCGGTGCATTTGTAACATTGGCCAATCAGCCTGATAATTTTGTGCTGATAAAAGATAAAGCATCGGCACATTACTCCTTAAATAAAGGCACATCAACTCAAAGCTACCCCAGCTCTATGATGGGGATGATTGCTTTGTTAAGGCAGACATATTTAGATGCACAATGGTACAAAAGCAATCCTGCATCGGAAGGCACAAACCTATCTTTAAAAAGCTGGAACGATAATCAAACCCTGCCACAAATTTTTGAAGCCAACGATAAATGGAATGATTTACGGGCAGATAAAATTGGCGATGAGTTTGGCGTACAATACATTATTAAAGGGGGTGGCAACGAATATCAACGTATAAAAGAAATGGCAGACTCCAAAGCTTCTTTTATTTTATCATTGAATTACCCTGCTGCCATGGATGTGGATGACCCGAACGATTTACGCTTTGTTGGATTGGATGATCTAAAGCATTGGGAACTGGCACCATCAAACCCGGCTGCTTTTGAAAAAGCAGGCATTAATTTTTGTTTAACCACCGCCGACCTTACCAATGTAACCGATTTTATGGCCAACCTGCGCAAAGCCATTGAATATGGATTAACAGAAACAAAAGCATTAGAAGCACTTACAAAAACACCCGCAAATCTGTTGGGCATGTATGATAAAGTTGGAAGCATTGATGCAGGAAAAATTGCAAATTTCTTAATTACAAGCGGGCCAATATTTGCAGAAAAAACTGTGCTACTACAAAACTGGACTCAGGGTTTAAAAAATGCAGTTAAAGAAGAAAATTGGTACGATGTAAAAGGAATGTATAGTTTAATGACAAACGGCATTGGAGGAGCAAAAGCATTTTCGCTGGAGCTGAAAGATGCCGGTGTAGCAAGTTTCATCAGCAAAGACACCCTTACAGGCAAATACAGTTATGATGGTAAACTGGTAAAACTTAGTTATACCGAAGGGCGTGGGCCTAATGCCAAAGAAACTATTTTAAGTGGCGTTGCAACCGGTAACACATGGAATGGACGTGGCAGCGATGCACAGGGAAATTTATTTACCTGGACTGCAACGTTTGATAAAAAAGCAGAAATAAAGGCAGATAGTGCAAAACTAAAAACAGATAGTTTAAAAAACAAACAACCTCTGGTGCTGGGTAAAGTAACCTATCCATTTTTAAGTTATGGATGGGAAGAATTGCCAAGGCAGGAAACCATGTTAATTAAAAATGCTACCGTTTGGACAAGTGAGAAAGAAGGCAATTTACCGAATACCGATGTGTTGGTTAAAGCAGGAAAAATTGTTGCCGTTGGAAAAAATTTAACCGATGCCACAGCCAGAATAATTGATGGCACCGGCAAACATATTACTGCCGGTATTATTGATGAACACTCACATATTGCATCATCATCTACCAACGAGGGCGGCCAAAGCGTTACCTCCGAGGTAAGAATAGGAGATAATCTCAATCCTGATGATATGAATATTTACCGCCAGTTAAGTGGTGGTGTTACTTCATCTCATATTCTGCATGGCTCGGCAAACAGCATTGGCGGACAAACTCAATTAATAAAACTACGCTGGGGTGCAAATGATCAGGATTTAAAATTTGCCGGTGCCGATGGGTTTATAAAATTTGCCCTTGGCGAAAATGTAAAAAGAAGTTCGGCCACAACAGGCAACACCCGCTTTCCCGATACACGTATGGGCGTTGATCAGGTTTTTATGGATGCCTTTCAACGGGCAACCGATTACCAGAATGCATGGAAAGCTGCTGATGAAAATAATAAAAAGAAAGGAGCTATACCAATGTTCGTTCGCAGAGATTTAGAGCTGGACGCATTGGTAGAAATAATGAATAAAAAAAGATTTATCACCTGCCACTCTTATGTACAAAGCGAAATAAATGCTGCCATGAAAGTGGGCGATAAATTCGGATTTACCTTCAACACATTCACTCATATTTTAGAAGGATATAAAGTTGCAGATAAAATGAAAGCACACGGAGCCAACGTATCTACCTTCAGCGATTGGTGGAATTATAAAATGGAAGTGGTAGATGCCATTCCGTACAATGCATACATTATGCAAAAGGTTGGGCTAAATGTTGCCATCAACAGTGATGATGCAGAAATGGCCCGCCGCTTAAACCAGGAAGCTGCCAAAAGTGTGAAGTATGGAGGTATGAGCGAAACCGATGCGTTGGATATGGTTACCATCAACCCTGCAAAAATGCTGCATGTTGATAATAAAGTGGGTAGCATAAAAATTGGTAAAGATGCCGACCTGGTTTTGTGGAGCGATAATCCCTTATCTATTTATGCCAAGGCAGAAAAAACAATTGTGGATGGTATTATTTATTTCGACAGGGAAAAAGATGCAGCCATGCGCATTCAAAACAGAAACGAAAAAGCAAGGCTGATACAAAAGTTAACCATCGCTAAAAGAAACGCTGCTCCTGGCGCAGGCCCTGGTGCAGGCGGCCGTGGTGCAAGGCCAAGGTTTGAAGTGATTAACAGTTGCGAAGATCATGAGCATCATAACCATGGTTTATTGGGCATTGATGCTGATGAAATTGAAATCAAATAATTAATCCAAAAAATAATTGAAATGAAAAGAATACTTTTTTATATCTGCTGCATTTTTATTGCTACCAATATATATGCACAGGAAACCATGCTGCCTGCACTGGCACAAAAAGAAACGATTGCATTAACCAATGCAACCATTCACGTGGGCAATGGACAGGTAATTAACGGCGGTACTGTTATTTTAAAAAATGGAAAAATTACAGAAGTAGGTGCCAATGCCTCAACTGCTGGTGCAAAAATTATTGATTGCAGCGGCAAACATATTTACCCCGGTTTAATTTTATCTGCATCGCAATTAGGCTTGATAGAGGTACCCAGCGTACGCTCAACTGTTGATGGCACCGAGATAGGCGAAATAAATGCCAGCATCCGTTCGCTGGTGGCATACAATACCGATAGTAAAGTAACCAATACTTTACGCAGCAATGGCATTTTAATTGCCAATGTAATTCCTGATGGTGGTATAATTTCGGGTTCATCTTCGGTAGTACAATTAGATGCATGGAACTGGGAGGATGCGGCATATAAGGCAGATGTTGGTATTCATTTTCGTATGCCATCTCTTTTAAACCGCCCTCGTGGCCGTGGCGGTTTTGGGGGAGCTGTACCACCTGCAGATCCTGTAAAAACCGGGCTGGACCAAATTGAAAAAGTAAAAGTATTTTTCAGAGATGCGAAAGCTTACCTGGCCGAAAGCAAGCATGAAAATAGTAACCTTAAATTTGAAGCCGTAAAAGGTTTGTTTGAAAAAAAACAAAAGCTTTTTATTCATTGCAATATTGTAAAAGAAATGTTGCTGGCAATTGATTTTGCAAAAGAGTTTGGTTTTGATGTGGTGTTGGTTGGTGCTGTTGATAGCTGGCAGATTGCAGATATGTTAAAGCAAAACAATATAGCTGTAATATTAAACCAGCTACACAATTTACCCGCCATGATTGATGATGATGTAGATCAGCCTTTTAAAACCCCCTATCTTTTACAAAAAGCAGGTGTATTATTTGCACTCAACGATGATGATGAAAACAGCCGCTACCGAAACTTACCTTTTAATGCAGGCACCGCCGCAGCGTATGGCTTAACCAAAGAAGAAGCCTTAACTGCTATTACTTTAAATGCTGCAAATATTTTAGGCATTGCCGATAAAACCGGCAGCATTGAAACAGGTAAAGATGCCAATATAGTCGTAAGCGAGGGAGATATTCTGGATATGCGTACCAACATTATTACGCAGGCTTTTATACAGGGCCGCCAGATTGATCTTAACAATAAACAAAAACAACTGGCAGAAAAGTATGAAACCAAGTATGGTATAAAGTAATTGATATTTCAAGGCTAACTCTCACAAAAACCCCGGTTTTAAACCGGGGTTTTTGTTTCCATAAAATTAATAATTTTTGTATTTAGCAGGTTTTAACGGTTTATAATATAAAGGCTTTGCAATTTTTAAAATTACCAGCTTTAAGGCTTTTTATAAAGCCCAACTACCTTTTTCAGCCAATAACACCACATTATTAAAGTATTTATTCACAACTACCGTTAGAAATTTATATTCAGTTATTTTTTTAGCTTAAATAAAATTATATTTAAAATATTTCTTTTGTTTAATGATGTTATCCCGCTACAAATCCTTTATCAGTTTAATTGCTGTTATAACCATAATTACCAGTTTACTGGTAATTATCGGTTGGCTCACAGGCAACGAACATCTTAAGAGTGTTATCCCTGGCTTACCTACTATGAAATTCAATACCGCAATTTGTTTTATGCTGGCTGGCTGCTCTTTATACCTGATTAATACCGGTAAAAAAATAAATTATAATCTTCAAAAAATTACATCTGCCGCTTTACTTATAATTGCATTGTTAACCTTTATTGAAATTTATTTTAACCTGGATATAAAAATAGACGAATGGTTTGTAAAAGATACTGCGGAGAGGCTTGGCAACAAATCACATCCCGGTCGTATGGCACCCTCCACTGCCTGGTGCATGCTTTTAACAGGCTTTTCATTTATTTTTTCTGCTTCTGAAAAAAAAAATATGCTTGTAGCAGGGCAATTTGCTTTGCATTTGGTTACGCTTATTTCGTTTATTGCTATTTTAGGATACCTGTACAAAATACCACAGTTTTATACGTTATCCTTCCTTTCATCAATGGCCATAAACACGGCTGTTTTATTATTTATTTTATCAATTGCCGCCAGCTTTATAAATCACTGGTTTGGTTTTACAGGTTTGTTTACCGGTAATAAAATGGGTTCAATAATGGCCAGGAGACTTTTCCCGGTAATTAGTTTTGTGGTAATTATCCTGGGGTCAATTCGCCTGCAGCTTCATTGGAAAAATATGGTTTCGGTAGATTTTGGTATTGCCCTGTATGCTACCTCATTCATTATAGTAAGTCTTATATTAATTGGGTACACAGCCAGATACCTTAATAAAATTGATGAAAAGAAAAAATTTGCCGAAGAAAGCCTGCAAAAATTCAATAAAAAATTAGAACAAATTGTTGAGGAAAGAACAAAGGAATTAGAGCAAACATCAAAGCGGTTATCACTTGCAACAAAAGGCGGAAATATCGGGATATGGGATTGGGACGTTGAAAAAAATATACTAACCTGGGATAAAAAAATGTATGAATTGTATGGAATCAGCGAAGCAGATTTTTCGGGTGCTTATGAAGCCTGGGTGAGTGGTTTGCACCCCGACGACAGAGAAGCTGGAAATCGTGCTATTGAAAATTCCATCATTGGTAAAAAAGAATTTAACATAGAATTCAGGGTTATTTGGCCGGATACCTCTGTACACTACATAAAAGGCAATGCGCTTATTCAAAGAAATGAAGCAGGCAAAGCCATACGTATGATTGGAACCAATACAGATATTACGGAGCAAAAACAAAAAGATGAAATCATTTTAAATAATGAACGCAAATTCAGGCTTGCACTGGGTATAATGGGTGATAATATCTGGGAACATGATTTTATAACCGATAAAACTTTTTTTGCCGAAACAATCCATGAATTTATTGGTTACACCAACCAGGAAATATCGGACGAAGCCGCCATTTGGTGGCGGCTTGTACACCCCGATGACCATTGGATGCTGAAACAAACTGATGCAGATTACAGGGCAGGGCTGATAAGCAGACACCATCTTGAATACAGGATATACAACAAAGATGGCAAATTAAAATGGGTGCTCGATCGTGGTGTTGTAGTTGAAAAAGATAATGCCGGTAAGCCATTAAAAATTGTAGGCACCCATACAGATATTACCGCCCGTAAAACTGCAGAAACAAGTTTAGATAAAATTAAGAAACAGTTCCAATCCTTTATGGAACATATACCTGCCATGGCATGGATTGTAGATAAGCAATCGGTTTACCAATTTACAAACGATAATTATCTAACCACTTTCTACAATAACCTGGAAAACGGTGAGCAAGAGCAACTGGTAGGCAAAAGTTTTTTCGAATTATTTCCGCCAGAAATAGCCGAATTATATAAAAGCAATAATGATATAGTTTTTAACAGCAACCAGGTATTGGAAACCATAGAGCCTTCAGTTGATAAAGCCGGTAAAAAAATAACGCTTAAAGTTTTTAAGTTTCCGCTCCAGATAAGCAATGCAGAAACCTTGCTGGGGGGCATTGCCATTGATATTACAGAGCTGGTTAAAGCCGAAGAAAATATGCGTTTGTTAAATGAAAAAATAACAGCTTCAAATAAAGAACTGGAGCAGTTTGCCTATGTGGCCAGTCACGATCTGCAGGAGCCACTACGTATGGTGAGTAGTTTTATGCAACTGCTCGAAAAAAAATACAGCCCCGAACTGGACGATACAGCCAAACAATATATTCATTTTGCTGTTGATGGTGCAGACAGGATGAAAAAACTGATTCTGGATCTTTTGTCTTTTTCAAGAATTGGTACCGAGTTGCAATTTAATGATAATGTTGACTTAAATGAGATACTACGCGAAGTGAAGCTGAACCTCATGAGTGCCATTTCGGAAAATGGTGCAACCATTTCAGTTGAAAAACTGCCTTTAATAAAAGCCAATAAGATCCAGATCTCACAATTATTTCAAAACCTGGTAAACAATGCTATTAAATACAGAAGCGAAAAAAATCCGGAAATAAAGATAGGTTGTACTGAAGAACCGGGCTATTACCGTTTTTATGTAAAAGATAACGGCATAGGAATAGACAGTAAGTACTTTGAAAAGATATTTGTTATTTTTCAACGACTGCACAACCGTACTCAATTTTCAGGTACCGGTATAGGTTTATCAATCTGTAAAAAAATTGCCGAAAAACACAAAGGCTATATAAAAGTAGAATCAATTGTAGGCCAAGGAAGCACATTCAGTTTTTATTTTCCAAAAAAATAGATTTTTATGAAAGACGTACACATTTTACTGGTAGAGGACAATGAAGGGGATATTGTACTTACCCAGGAAGTTTTTGAAAGTTCTGGTTTAGAAAATCCGATTTCTATAGCAAGGGACGGAGAAGAAGCATTGGATTATATTTACCAGCGTAATAATTTTGCGAATGCAGAGAGGCCCGATCTTATTTTGCTTGATATTAATATTCCAAAAATAAATGGTAAGGAGGTTTTAGGTATCATAAAAAATGATGAAAATTTAAAAACAATACCGGTGATTATGCTCACCACCTCCTCTGCCGATGATGATATACTGGACTCTTACCGTAACCATGCAAATTGCTTTATTACCAAACCTATGAGTTTTGAAGGATTTTCGGATGCAGTTTCTGAAATAAAAAATTTCTGGTTCAGCAGGGCCACCCTTGTCTCAAAAAAATAAAAAATTATGTATTCCGAAAACATAACAACAATAATTGAAGACAATCCTGGCGATTTATTATTACTGAAAACTCAATTGGAAGCTGCAGGCTGGCCTTTAAAAAACAGGCAGTATATATCTACTTTGGCAGAAGCGGTAGAAAGCCTGAAAAACATTAAACCAACTGTAATTCTTATCGACCTTAACCTGCCAGATAGCAATGGTCTCGAAACATTTCTAACTATACAGGGCATAGCACCCGAAGTACCCATTATAATTTTGTCGGGCACTGATGATACAGATTTATCTATACAGGCCGTGCAGGCTGGCGCACAGGATTTTTTGGTGAAGGGTGAGTTTGAAGAAAAACTATTACTCAAAACTATTTTATACAGTATTGAAAGAAAAAAAACGCAGTTAAAAATTGAAGATGCCAACAAACGTTACATGTATGCATCCAAAGCCACAAACGATCCGCTTTGGGATTGGGATATAAATTCGAACGAAATTTTATGGAACAATAAAGTAAGCATATTCGGATATCCCGACGGCATACGAAAAAATAATTTGTGGCGCTTAGCCAATATTCATCCTGAAGATGCAGAAAGGATTAGCAGCAGGATGAAAGAACTACTTGAAACCAGTTTTGATCAATGGAGTGAACAATACAGATTTCGCTGTGCGGATGGCAGTTATAAACATATATCCGACAGGGGCTTTGTACTGCGAGACAAAAATAATTTAGCTCTCAGAATGATTGGTACCATGCAGGATATTACAGAGCAGGTTATGTGGCAACAGAAACAGGCAAATGAAAAAGAAGAAAATCAAAAAGCTATTTTAAAAGCTGAAATAGAAAGCCAGGAAAAACAAAGAAACCAGATTGGAAGCGAACTGCACGATAATGTAAACCAAATACTGGTTGCAGCAAATATGCACCTGAGCCTTATTAAAAAAGGTGATGAAACAAAAGCTTTCGAATACATAAATGAAAGCAAAAATTTAATAAAAAAAGCTGTGGATGAAATACGTAAGCTCACACACAATATTGATACCTCGCATTTAGCAGATATGGGATTGGCAGAATCTCTTAAAATTTTAATTGAAGATATTAATGTACTTAAGATTATTAACGTTAAACTAAACCAAACAGTTGAAGATGCAGTGATACCATCAGCGGTTGTTTTAACAGTTTACCGCATAATACAGGAGCAATTAAACAATATACTTAAGCATGCCGAAGCAACAGAAGTTCGCATACAAGTACATACATTTAAAGGGTTATTAAAATTTGATATTGCTGATAATGGCAAAGGTGCCGATCTTAAAACTGTAAAAAGAGGTATGGGACTTTCAAATATGCAAAACCGTGCAAAAGCCTATAATGGCAAAGTTGATTTTTTTACCTCACCGGGCAGAGGCTTTAGTGTTACAGTTGAAATACCGCTTCAGCAACCTGAATAAAAATCTGCTAAAAATTGTTTACAGTTTTTCTTTAATCTTTTATCCATAAACTGCCATCAACTGCTGGTTAAAAACCGGCAGTTTATGTAACTGATTTATCACTTCAAAATCATCCTGAAAAAAATCAGTTACAATTTTATCTTTCAAAACAAGTCTTCGATATTTTGATATAATTTTTACTTAGTAAAAATACTGTGGATAGTTTTTTTTCTCCCTGCATGCAGAAAGCATGAAAAATTATAATTAAATTAGACTTTGCAAACAACTTTACACTCACAAAAAAATTTTATCAATGAAAAAAATCTTTTATTTAGCCGGTGTAGTGCTGCTATTCACTGGCTCAATCATCAGTTGTAAAAAAGCTCCCGCAGATGATGTAAATGCAAATGCACTTACACAAGGCGAAAAAAACCTCATTGCATCCGCAGGCTTTAATGGTAACTGGGCCGAAAAAACGGCAGACGGCAGTTATCTTATTGAAGGAGATATTCTTTTAACAACTGCTCAATTACAAGAGTTGGTTGGTGTAACACCTAATGAAATGATTGTAGCCAACGAAGAGCATTTCCGCACCACCAATGTGGTAAGCGTTCCAAGCTCGGGCCAAAGAACAATTACTGTAAGATTAGGCTCTGGTTTTCCAAGTTATTATTCAACAGGGTTAGATCAGGCGTTGGCAAGATATAATAATCTGAATTTGAGAATCAGGTTTCAACGCGTTACCACCGGCGGCAATATTGTGATATCAGGTGCAAACCTGGGTACTACCTCTGGCGGTGGTTGCATATTGGGCCAGGCATCAGGTTTCCCAACTTCAAGCGGTAACCCAAGCAGCGGCTTTACACTTAGCACAAGCAGTTGCGCTACAACTTATTTAAACACAGCAAATAAAGCCGATGAAGTGATGGCACATGAAATAGGCCACTGCATTGGTTTCCGCCATACCGATTATATGAACAGATCAAGCTGTGGGCAAAATTCAAATGAAGGAAGTGCAGGTGTTGGTGCTATACAAATACCAGGAACTCCGGGTACAGTTACCGGCACATATAATTCATGGATGATGGCTTGTACAAATAACAATCCTGCATTCAGCTCATCAGATGGTGTTGCATTAAATTATGTTTATTAAAAAAAAAATGAAAAATGAGCATTTTCAATTTTGGAAAAATTCTTTTACTGAAAAAAAACACCACATCATATTATCTAACTTTTTGTTCACTAAAAAAAATCTACATGAAAAAAACACTTTATTACGCCGGGTTAGCTCTAATGCTTACCGGTATTTTTGTTAGTTGTAAAAAAGCTCCAGCCGATGATGTAAACCCAAATGCATTAACAGAAACTGAAAGGGGACTTGTTAACTCAGCCGGTTTTAATGGCAATTGGGCTGAAAGAACTGCAGATGGCAATTATCTCATTGAAGGTGATGTAATATTAACCAAAACCCAATTAGCAGAAATGGCCGGAAGAACTGCTTCTAATTTTATTATTGTAGGAAATGAAGAACACTACCGTACTTACAACGTGGTGAACACAGGCGGAGGAATAAGAACAATAACCGTAAGTCTGGGTTCCGGATTCCCGTCGTATTACTCTACTGCCCTGGACAATGTAATTGCCAGGTATAATAGCTTTGGATTAACCATTAATTTTCAAAGAGTGGCTTCAGGCGGTGAAATCTCTATAAGTGGTGCAAATTTAGGCACATCCGGTGGTGGCTGTATACTAGGACAGGCGTCTGGATTTCCAGATGCCAATGGAAATCCTTCCCCTGGTTTTACACTCAGTACAAGCAGTTGCGCAACTACTTATTTAAATACAGTTGATAAAGCTGATGAAGTTATGGCTCACGAAATAGGCCACTGCATTGGCTTCCGTCATACTGATTATAAAAAGAGAGCAAGCTGCGGACCAGGTGGTGGCGAACAGGCAGGTTCAATAGGCGCTGTTTATATTCCCGGAACACCAACAAATGTTTCCGGAAGTTATAATTCATGGATGATGGCATGTACAAATGGAAGCCCGCTGTTTAACGCAGATGATGTAATTGCTTTAAACTATGTTTATTAATACAAAATTTATCTTTTCCAAAATCCCTTTCCATAATAGGAAAGGGATTTTTTAATTGAAGATTTCAATACAATTAATCGGTAATTTTATTGTTTCGCTATTTATTTATCCGGCAACTAAAAATGATGTACCAATTATTTTCAGGTTTTAAGAAAGAAAAAATATTTTTAGTTTTTCTTTTATTTTTTCAATTGGAATTATTCGCACAAAATAAAACTGGCAACGGAAATGTAAATTCATTTTCATATTATACAGACTCTTTGAACAAATCTTATTCTACAGACAAACCTTATTATATTATTTCGTGGAACAACAATATGCCGTTATCGATAAGCGTAATCAGAATGATCAATGAAAAAACAGCTGTAATAAAAATCTCCGGTGAAGATGAAATTGAGTTACTTAAAACCCGGTTTTCACTTGTTACTGCAAATAACCTGTGGAAATATTCACCAGCATTGTTAAAAAACATTGAAAGAAATAAGCCAGATGTTGAAGAGCGTTTTATTTTAAGTGGAAAAGATATTGATGAATTAGAATCTGTTATTAAAGCAACCGGAAATGATATAATAATAACCGTAATTAATAAGCCCACCAATTCTCTTGTTATTAAATGTAAATCAACTGTTTTAAGAAATAAGATCACCGCATTAAAAGAAGTTATTTTTATTGACCGGTATATTGAACCACAAACCGAAATTGGGATAATAGGCTACAGCAGGGATTTTCATGGAATTAACCAGCTGGACTATTTAATACCTGCAGCAAATGGTAAAAATATTACCGTTGGGGTTAAGGAACAAAAAATGGAAGTAACAGACCTGGATGTTTATAAAAGAGTTGTTCCATCATCACTGGCATCTTCAACTACAAGCAACCATGCTACAGTCATATCTTCCATTATTGGCGGTGCCGGAAACAGTTTTTACAATGGCCGGGGAATCGCCAATGGATGTACATTTTATTCAAGTTCATTTTCCAATCTTTTTGCTGATGATGCAGCCATTTTAAATACCAATAAAGTCACTGTACAAAATCATTCTTACGGAACAATAGTACAGCAATTTTATGGTGCCGAAGCGGTCAGTTATGATCTGCAAACCTGGCAAAATAAAAATATTGTTCATGTATTTTCAGCGGGCAACAGCGGAAAGTTGGCTGCAACTGAAGGCAAATATGCAGGCCTCACTAACTACGCCAACCTGACCGGTAATTTTAAAATGGCTAAAAATATAATAGCCGTTGCGGCTGTTGATAATGGAGGAAATATTGTGGCAGAGAGTTCATCCGGACCTGCATACGATGGCAGGTTAACACCGCAATTAACAGCACTGGGGCCAAACGGTACATCCGACGCCGCAGCAGTTGTAAGCGGCACTGTAGCTGCAATGCAGCAAGTGTATGCCGATAGCAATAGCCAGGCAATTCCTAAGGCATCACTCATTAAAGCAATACTTTTTAATACAGCAGAAGATATTTATAAACCCGGTATTGATTATAAAACAGGCTATGGATTGGTAAACAGTTATGCCGCCGTAAGAGCGCTGCAGCAAAAAAATTATGATGGAAGTTCGCTATCACAAAATCAAACCTGGATAAAAAATATTACGGTACCGGCAAATACCGCACAATTAAAGATTACACTGGCGTGGACAGATACAGTTGCTACCGTAAATAATAACAAAGCATTGATCAACGATCTTGATATTGAATTAACAGAAATTGCCAGCGGTAATATTTTTAAGCCCTGGGTTTTAAGTACTGCGCCAAATGTAGATTCGCTGGCGAAGCCTGCTGTAAGAAAACGAGATTCGCTCAACACTGCCGAGCAAATTAGTATTCAATTACCCAATGCCGGTAATTACCAGCTAAAAGTTATTGGCACTAATATCAGTAACCCGTCATTGCCATTTCACATCGCTTTTAACACCGACACACTTAACACATTTAGTTTTGTAAATCCACAACACACTTCAGATGTTAACCGGGCAGAAAACGAAATACTAACTATCCGTTGGAAAACATTTATTGCAGATACAAACCAAACCGGTAATTTATTTATCAGCTATAATAATGGAACAAACTGGCAATTAATAAAACAATCGCTGAAAATTTATACCAATCAGTTTCAATGGTCAATAAAAGACACAGCATCTTCAGCCATATTAAAAATGGAAACTTCTTTCGGTACTTTTTTTTCTGTAAATTTTATCATCAGCAAAGTAATAAATACAAAAGTTGATTTTCTTTGTGCCGATTCATTTCAGCTATCATGGAATAAACATGTTTACGCAACGGGCTATAAAATATTCGCATTAACCGATAGTGCTTATTTAAAACCAATATTTACGGTTACAGATACTTTTAAATCATTTAAAAGAGCCAGCTATCCATATCTTGTGTATGCTGTTGAACCTTTGTTAAGCAATAATATTCCGGCTGCCCGTAGCATAGCTTCAAACGTAGAACTACAGGGCGTTTACTGCTTTTACAAAACTTTTTATTATAACCAGCTTGATAGTAATAATTTAGATTTGATTCTTGAGTTAAGTGCGCCGAAATTTGTTGATAGCATCTTTTTTGAAAGAGTAACTTCTCTGGGGCAATTGTTGCAAACATATGCAGGTATAAAATTAATAAACAACAACCTGCAATATGATCAATTTGTAAATAACCTTTCGAGAGGCATTACTTATTTCAGAAGTAACATAAAACTGAAGAGCGGAACCATTGTTTACACAGATATTATTTCTGTTTTAACATCCGGTAAACAAAACATTGTTTTTTATCCCAACCCGGTAAGTAAAACCGGTACATTAAATTATGTGCTGATGCAGGGCATTCCTGCTGATAATGCAATCCAGTTTTTTGATATTACCGGCAGGCTGGTTAGAAATTTTTCAGCCCTGCCAACTAATATTGATATTTCAACATTCCCAACCGGTTTACTTATTTACAAGCTTTTTGCCAGCAATGGTAAGCCTTTAGAAACCGGTAAACTTATAATTACCAGGTAAGTCAATTCTGCACATAAATTCTTTAGTAGTATCTTTATCGCTTTAACGATTTTTTTATGCAAAGAATAGCAGAATCAGAATTGATAATAAATAATCGTGGCGCCATTTATCATTTAGATGTACGGCCCGAGGAACTGGCTGAAACCATCATTGTTGTTGGCGATCCCGAGCGTGTTAAAAAAGTAAGTGTTCATTTTGATAAAATAGAACACCAGTTGCAACATCGTGAATTTATAACACACACCGGTTATATCGGCAATAAACATTTGTCCGTAATTTCTACGGGTATAGGGCCTGATAATATTGATATTGTTTTTAACGAACTGGATGCTTTGGCTAATATTGATTTTGAAACAAGGTTGATAAAAGAAAATCTTACCAAATTAAACATCATCCGTTTTGGCACATCAGGTTCTTTACAAGCTGATATACCGGTGGATGCTTTTGTAGCATCAACACATGGTTTGGGTTTGGATAACCTGTTGAATTTTTACAGCTACACAAAAACGGATGATGATAAAGCGATGGCAGATGCATTTATTGCTCAAACAAATTTAGATACTGCCATCACCAATCCTTACGCATTTAGCGGCAGCCAAATGCTGTTGCAAAAATTCGGTAGCGATTTTCACAAAGGAATTACGGTAACCTGTCCCGGTTTTTTTGGTCCGCAGGGAAGGGTGTTACGTTTGGGATTAAGCAGTCCGGGCCTGGTTGATAAGCTCACGCATTTCAACTTTAATAATCACCGAATCACTAACTTTGAAATGGAAACATCGGCAATTTATGGTTTGGGTAAATTGATGGGGCATGAATGCCTGAGCATTAATGCCATCATTGCAAACCGGGTGGTAAAAGAGTTTTCGAAAGACAGCAATGCAGCTGTAGAAAAATTAATTGTAAAATCTTTAGAGGCTTTAACGACTTAAACCTTTAAACGTCTTAAACGATTTAAACGACTCAATGAAATGATCGCAACTAAAAAAATACCAGATTTTTCTTTATCACCACATGTTGACCAGGTGGGCATTGAAGAAAGAGCCAGCCGTTTTACAAAACGCAGCATAAAAAACGAAACCAAATTAAATGGTTTGATGTTAGCGCTCAACATGATTGACCTCACTACGCTGGAAGGAAAAGACACCGAGGGAAAAGTGAAGCAGCTTTGTTACAAGGCGCAACATTTGCATGACTCTTATCCAGGCCTGCCAACAGTTGCAGCCATTTGTGTTTATCCATCCATGGTAAAAACGGCCAAAGCAGCATTGGGTAATTCAGGTATTAAAGTAGCATCCGTTGCCACTGCATTCCCAAGCGGCCAGGCGCCACGTGATGTAAAAATAAGAGATACAAAATACGCCGTGCAAAATGGCGCCGATGAAGTGGACATGGTTATCTCCAGGGGCAAATTTTTAGAAGGCGAATACAATTTTGTGTTCGATGAAATTGCAGCTATCAAAGAAGCCTGTGGTGATGCAAGATTGAAAGTTATTTTAGAAACCGGCGAACTGGTTACTTATGATAAAGTGCGCAAGGCAAGTGATATTGCCATGTATGCCGGTGCCGATTTTATAAAAACTTCCACGGGTAAAATTTCACCGGCGGCAACCATGCCGGTTACCTTGGTAATGCTGGAAGCCATCCGTGATTTTTATTACAAGACAGGAAAAAAGATCGCCATGAAACCTGCAGGCGGCATTTCAAAATCAAAACTGGCTTTGCATTATTTGGTAATGCTGAATGAAACTTTAGGCGAAGGCTGGATGAATAATGAGTGGTTTAGGTTTGGTGCAAGCAGCCTGGCAAATGATATACTGATGCAGTTGATGAAACAGAAGACAGGAGTTTATCAATCTGCAAATTATTTTTCAATAGATTAATCTCCCGCAAAGCGGCAAAGGAGCAAAGGCGCTAATCTTTGCGACTTTAAAACTTAGCGTCTTTGCGTGAAAAAATAAA
>JANMBZ010000042.1:0-3671 GCA_031360765.1 Chitinophagaceae bacterium | reverse complement strand
AAAATCCAATATCCTATGAAAAACCAAGACGAAGGTAATACATCAAACGTTTGCAAACAATACCTCAAATAGGTAGTTTTTTTAAAATGGCAATATGATTAAAACTCAAGTAATTATTAAAAAATGAAAAGCCCCCGATTTAAACAATCGGGGGCCTAAAAAATTTATAACGAAATGGTTGTTTAATAAGCCCACAAATCCTGCTCGTAATTGAAAATTTTTTCTTTGATATTTTCTCCTTCTAATAATTGAAGTATCCCCTTATCTCTTAATCCAGGGTATTGCTCAATAAAACGATCATAAGGATTGTCAATCGTACTCTTTATAATACGCCCATAGAACATTCTACCTTCAAACAAATCTTCCCAACTCATTCTTGCCCCATAGTTTTTTCCATTATAAACGTCATACTTGGAAAAAATAGGCCTCATATCGGGATAATAAACCCAGAATAATTCCTGAGTACCTACATACTGATTAGTTTGTGCTGTATAAACATTCATTACAGGGGCAATACCTAATATGCGCCAGAATAATCGTGAACTTTCCTTGTCAAATATAACTTCTTCTTTAACCCGGAATTTATAAAAAGAATCTAAAACAATATCACGTGAAACTGTTTTGGTACCTATAACATTTCCTACTGAATCATAAACATCAATTGAAATTGGATCACCAGCCATTTTTTTAACAATATCCATTCTTGTCATAGGCGTGGTAAATCTATCATCGATCGGGTCGAAAACAGTTACAGCACTATCTTGAATTGCCTTAAATAGAATCGAAATAAAACGTTGATTACCATTATTTTCATCAGCTGCATATTTAAACGGCAGATTTATTTTTTCACGGGTATCAATCTCTCTCCATATTTTGTGGCGATACATGGCATCATCGGCTCTTAAATTTTCATAAGGCAATGGTGTTCTGTCTTTCAGTATGGTTGTTTCCACAGCTTCATCTGGCCTTAATGATTTTTTAACCTGTTTAATTGGTAAGCTGTCATTAAAAACTGGCTCTGGTGCTGCAGCTACCGCAGCTACAGTATCAACCTGCGCTTCAGTAGGCGAAACTTTTGTCTTGGTTTTGCTAGTAGTAGTTTTACGGGTACTGCGTTTGGTGGCAGTACGGGTAGATTTTTTCTTCTGTGCTTCTACTGAATTAACAAATATGCCTAAGCAGATTGCCAGCAAAAAATATTTGAAATACCGCATTTTCATAGCTTATAATTTAAACTCTTAGTATAATGAGAATCCCGGAGGGTTCTGAATTGTTCTTGGTGTACCATCAGGCCCCACAACTTTTATATTGTCAAAAATAACAGATGAACCAGGTGCCAAGGTACTCATGTATTGTGCCGCAGCACTCAGGTTACCGTTGCTCAATACTATTGATTTAACATTTCTATCACCGGGGTTATTAAAATAAATAGTTGCACCAGTTACCTGAAAGCGTGCTTCAAAGTCAAAATTTTCCAGATCGGCACGTACAAATTGTTGATTTCTGAAAACAACTGCCTGCATTTTACCGCCTCCGCTTGGTCCTACTTTAATTACAGGATCAGGAATACGCTTTACTCTGAAAGGAAATGTTGAAGGTTTACCATCTGCAACAACTGTAATACTTGCTGCTCCAATTGCAGAAACCTTAACAGTACGTTTTGAACCTGTTCCACTAATTGTTCCACCAGTCATACTCACAGTCGTTTTATCCCATCCTGTTGGTGAACCGATAGTAACAGGATTATCAACACCTATATAAAATACATTCATTTTATCAAGCATTACTGCTGCACCACCTGGAGTACCTACTGTGTATTTTATGGTGTAAGGTTTACTTTCAGTTTTACCATCTGGAGTTGTATAAGAAACATTCACTGAAATATTTTGCTCTCCTGCACCACTTGCTACAAATTCTTTTTCCGCAACACCTTCCGCATTTACAGCAATAGAACTACCGCCAATGGATATAACAGGCCTTGCAGTTGTACTAAAAGCTCCTACGCCAGCTCTTATTGTTACTTTTTCTCCTGGCATTACATAGTTAGAACTTTGACCAACAATAGCAGCAAATTGGTCATAAATCACTTTTACCTTACTTATCTGATCGTGACAAAAACCAACTACCTGATTTTCTGCATTTTTTACATTATTCTGATACTTGCTTAACAAAGTAACCGCAGCAACCGTTGGCATCATTCTGAAACTTTTTGTTGTAGCATCTGCAGGAGCATTAGGGTCAAGCTCTACCGGAAAATTCTTATCATAAGCAGCCTTAATAGCGGGGTCAATGTTTAACATCGCTTCTCTATAGGCCTTAAGTTTGTCATCTAGTTCTTTTCCTTTCTTTTGATTATCCATCAAATTAGAAGAAGCATTCAAATCATCATCTTTAAACTTATCATCTCCTTTCTCATTTTTTTCTCCTTTAAAACCAGACATAGTTTTAAGTTCCCCTTTTAAACCCTCGATGTAAGTATTTAAATCATCAGAAAGCTTTTTAGCTTGTGTGGCATTTTTTGTCCATAAGTCAAGTTTTTCTTTATTAACCTGTGGATCTTTTAATTTTTCGGACAAAGAAGTAAATGTTGATGAAGTACTTGCTTCAAGATTAGTGTTTGATTTTACCAAACTTTTATCAACTGTTTTAAATGCTTCAATAACTTCGGCTGATACATTTAGTGCCAACATTGCTGTTAGTACCAAGTACATCAGGTTAATCATCTTTTGCCTGGGCTCTTTAGGTAAAGCCATAGTATATTAATTTACGATTGTTATTAATGTTTTTAATTAATCGTTAATTGGTTATCTGTTATTTGCTGTATCTCATAAAGCAAAATTATTTTCAGTTGTATTAACCGGCAGATGAACCCAATCAACACTTTTATCTGCCCTGCATTGCACTAAGCATATTGCCATATACAGCGTTTAACTTACCTAAGTTGGAAGCCAATGCGCCAATTTGCTCTTTTGCTTTTTGTGCATCATCCACACTAGCCATCATAGCCTGACTGGCCTGGGCCATCTGACCATAGAAGCCATTTAATGCTTTCAGGTGATTGTTGCTTTCTTTTAACTCCAACTCGTAAATAGTATTTAATGAACCTAAGTTTTTGGTTAACACCTGCACCTGCTCATGAAAGCCTTTAGCACTTTCGCTGGCACTGTTAAATTGTGTCATTGTAGCGGCACTTGCACTAAAGGCTGTTGCCATAGTGCCAATTGCTACTGTTGCTTCTTTGGTTTTTGCACCAAAATCGCTGGTAGATTTTACAACGTCACTAACATCGCTGATGCCCGAAACGCTGACACCCAACTTATTAAAACCTTCGCCCAGTTTTTTAAGGCTGGTAGGTGTAATATCAGCTTCCATAAGCATCTTATCCATATTTTTCAAAGGAGAATCGCCCAAAACTTTAGCCTCAAGCGGTATTGGTGCCTCCGGCGGTGGTGCAAATACATACAATGCGGCATAGGCAGCAAAAATTAAACACTCGGTATATAAACCAATTTTTAACCACATATCTGCATTTGGCGAATGCAATATTTTTTGTAATGCACCAAATAATACGGGTACCGCAGCTGCAGATACACCAATGTTTAAAATCCGATCAATAAGACGTCCGGCCATAAAATTTAAGTTTTAGTTGGGTTTTTTTAAATTTATTTTTT
>JANMBZ010000034.1:0-2219 GCA_031360765.1 Chitinophagaceae bacterium | reverse complement strand
TGCCTTGGCAGTAAATTTATTGAATTGTTTAATAGAGCCACTAGGAAAATCAGAGAGTATTCAGGCATTTTTGAAATCCATTGTGAAAGGCTAAAAGTACTCTGCCTTGTTCGTGTGCTCACATACCAAAATCTTACTAACCAAAAAGCAGCTGTAAATTACCGGGTAGCCACTACATGAGTTTAAGAAAAGGGCTAACATAAAAAGATAGCATTCAGCTATCTTAAGCCAACATAGTTAGTGGAGAAATGGACCTGCCGTGGCGCAAAGGCAAAATAAAACCCATCGTAATTATCGACGGGTTTTATTTCAGCGGAGAGCTAGGGATTCCCCGCAGGATCCTTCGGAGAACCCCAGGACCTGTAACAGTCAAAAGTTTTTTCCGAAGGATCCTTCGGGCCAAAGGATCCTGCGGGCCCGCAGGAGGCTGCGCCCAAGACTGCCGCAATCGACCGCTCTGCCAAACTACATTAATCCTTTTTCTTGTAAAAATTTTTTCCTTCAGCTGATTTAAAAAATAATTCCTGGAGATACGCAGCTGACTTTGATTCAAATTCTTCATTATAATACAACACAAATGGACGTCTAGATTTTGTACTCCTCACTTTTCCGGTATTGTGTTTTTGCAATCTATTGTCTAAATCTTTAGTATGGCCATAATAATAGCCATCATCCTTTAAACTTTTCAATATGTATGTATAAAAAGGCATAAAAAAACCTGCTTTAAGTAAAAGCAGGTTAATGATTTGTGCGGAGAGCTAGGGATTCGAACCCCAGGACCTGTAACAGTCAACAGTTTTCAAGACTGCCGCAATCGACCACTCTGCCAGCTCTCCGCGGCAAAAATACGGTTACAGGGTTTTTATTCCAAAAATTTTACAAAACTATTTATTGCAGCTCTTTATCTTTTACCACCACCAAATCCTTTAACTCAACAGTGATGGGCATTACACCCACCTGCAGCACCGCCTTTTTACCTTTAATTTCTTTTACAATACCTACCTGGCGGTTTTGTTTCATCTTAACTTTTACGCCAATTTTAATTTCTCCACCTACTTCTTCAAACTTTTCATTTATTTTTTTCTGCTGCTTTTCGGTAGTTATTTTTTCTTTTTGCTGAAAAAGAAGGGCATGTATCATTTTTACCACTTTATCCTTGTCTTCGGTTTTTCGCCACTCAATAACCATGGCTTTCAGCCGGCGTTCCATGTCTTTCAGGTAAATGATTTTATCGGCAGCAATGTTGTTTTGCAAACGCATTCTTTCCATTTCCTGCTGGTGCTGTTCTTTATTTAAGGTCTGCTGCATTTCTTTTTTTAATGCTTCATTCTCTTTCAACAAAGTTTTCAGATCGGCTTTTTCTTTATCAATATGCTGCAGATCCTGCTCGGTGCGGTTGAGTAACTTATCCAAAGTAAAATGATCATCATCTACAAGCTTACGTGCCTTTTCAATTAACCTTTTCTCCAAACCAATTCTTTCGGCAATAGAAAAAGTGTAGCTACTGCCCGGTTTGCCAACTACCAGTTTATACATGGGCAACAGATTTTTTTCATCAAACTGCATGGCACCGTTGATTATGCCAGCAACTTTATTGGCCATTACTTTTAAATTGAGGTAATGGGTGGTAACAATGCCAAAACTGTGTTTAATGGCCAGTTCTTCCATAATTACTTCGGCAAAAGCGCCGCCCAGATTGGGATCACTCCCACTGCCCAGCTCATCAATAAAAAACAAGGTTTTACCATTGGCATTTTCCATAAAATGCTTCATGTTTTTTAAGTGAGATGAATAAGTACTCAATTCAAATTCCAGGCTTTGTGTATCGCCAATGTGGATCATGATCTGTTTAAAAATACCCATCTCGCTATCCGGGTGAACCGGCACCAGCAGGCCACTTTGCATCATCAGTTGTAATAAACCAACTGTTTTTAATGTTACTGTTTTACCACCGGCATTGGGCCCGCTGATAACCAGGATGCGTTGCTTTTCATTTAATAAAAGATCAATTGGGATGGTTGGTTTTTTATTCGTTTTGTTATAGAGATACAACAACGGATGATAAGCCTGTATCAGTTTTACATGGGCCTTGTCAAGCACTACCGGGTAGTTGCCATTATACTCAATCCCAAATTTTGCCTTGGCTCTAATAAAATCAAATTCGCCCGCCATGTTGAGGTAACTCTTTAACAACTCCGCATACATACTCAGGTTCTGCG
>JANMBZ010000021.1:0-17025 GCA_031360765.1 Chitinophagaceae bacterium | reverse complement strand
TCGGAGCTGCTGAAATCTGTAAAGTCTTTGATGGATTTTGCACGTACGGTTCCTATGCCTTCAATATTATCCAGTTCTTTCCGCTTTGCTTTAAAAACAGATTGAGCATCGCCATACATATTAACCAATGCCTTGGCGTGTACATCGCCTATGTTGGGAACAAGGGTGAGGGCAATCTGGTAAAGTAAATCATTGTACATATAACTATTATGATTTTAAATGCACAACAATGATAAATAAAATTTTTAATTACTGATAATGGAAAGTTCAGTACGACGGTTTAATGCTTTGCCAGCTTCTGTTAAATTATCAGCAACAGACTTTGTGCTGCCAAAGCCTTTGTAAGTAAGGCGTTGAGAATTAATGCCTTTACTTAATAAATAACCAACAACAGATTTTGCACGATTAGTGGAGAGTAAGAGATTATCTTTTTCCTGTCCCACATTATCTGTATGTCCGTCTATCTGAATTTTTAAATTTGGATTGTCATTTAATAAAGAAACCAGTTTATCCAGTTCGCTTTTCGATTCATTTTTTAAATCGAATTTACCGGTTTCAAAAAAGATATTCTTTAAAACAATGGTGGCTCCTTTTTCAATAGGTTGCAAAGGAATGTTTACAATAAAATCAGAGTTAGCATTGTTTTTTGCAAGTGAAAAATTATCAGAATAAAATAAATATCCTTTGCGGTTTACATTAAAGGCATAATTTTTACCAACGGGTAAAGTAACTAAGTAATTTCCTTCTTCATCAGTTTGTATTTTACTGATGCGGTTGCCGTTTTTTATATCCGTTAATTCAACAGCAGATGGTAAACCCGCATTTGTTTTTTTATCAAATACTTTTCCTTTTACCCACAGGGTTTTTAATGGTCTTATATCTTCTCTTAATTGAAATGAATAAATGTCCAAACCTCCTTTGCTGTCTCCGCCATCGCTTGCATAGTAAGCAGTTTTGCCATCGGCAGCAACAATTAAAGAGCCCTGGTCGTCAATGGTGTTAACAGGATAACCCAGGTTTTCTGCAACTACCCAACTGCTATCGTTTACTTTTTTGCTTAGATATAAATCCGTCATTCCGTAACCGGGATGGCCGTTGCTGTTGAAGTAAAGTGTTTCATTATCGGCATGCATAAAGGGGCAGCTTTCATCTCCACTTGTGTTAACAGCTTCGCCTAAGTTTTCGGGGCGGCTCCACTTACCCGTTGGTAAGCGGTGTGTAACCCAAATGTCACGCCCACCAAAACCTCCGGCCCGGCTGCTGGCAAAGTACAAGTCTCTTTTATCGGGCGATAAGGAAGGGGAAGATTCCCAAAAATCGGTATTTACAACCGGCCCCAGGTTTTGTGCCTCACTCCAGCCATTATTTGTTTTTACTGAAAAATAAAGATCGCAACTGCCTTCTCCTTCGGGGTAATTACAACCGGTAAAAATTAACAATTGTCCATCCTGCGAAATGTTTTGAGCGCCCTCGTTCAGGTTGGTATTAACTTTGCCGCCCAGGGGTTTTGCATAACTCCATTTTCCATTTTCAAAATTACTTTCATAAAAATCTTCATCGCCTGCAATGCGTCGGGTAAAAATCATTTTGCTGCCATCAATGGTTAAAGAGGGAAAGTATTCAAGGTCTTTTGTGTTTATGTTGTCGCCCAGGTTTTGTGGCGCAAACACATAATCTTTTGCAGGATGTTTCTTTTCATAATCTACTGCAAATGTATAAACCGATTTACGGTAATTACCTGCTTTTATACTTTGTTGATTTAAAGTTGGGTTAGCTAAAAATTCATTAACTACATTTAATGCCTGCTGAAATTTTCCAATGCCGGCCAGCGAAATTGAATAAGGTAGTAAATATGTTTTGGAGTAAACGGAATCTAATTTAAGCCCTCTTTCAAAATCAGCAACAGAAGCAGCATATTTTTTTTGTTCGGCATAAATACCGGCACGGGATAAAAATACATCTACAAATTTTGGATCCAGCACAAGTGCCTCATCCAAGTGTTTAAAAGCGTCAGTGTAATTGCCTGCTGTAGCTTCTTCGTAAGCCTGGCCATAAATTTCACCGGCTTTTTTATTTACTTTTTCCGGATCGTACCACTGGGCAGTACAAATTAAAAATGAAAAATTAAAAATGAAGAATGAAAGAAATATTTTAGGACTAATAGATTTAATGTTTTGCATTTATTTTTATTCGTTGAATAAAGATAGAACGAAAACGATGCCATTTTATTCTGTAATGAGAATTATAACATTTTCTTTTAAGGTACATTAATATACTTGTGTATCTGCAAACTCAACTCCCACTGCGGATGCTCTTTGATATATTCAATAAGCAATGGTGTAACTTCTGCAGCTTTGTCCCATTCGGGCTGTAAAAACAATTTGCATGTTGGTGAAACCAGTGCTGCATATTTCTCTGCCCATTCAAAATCCGATTTATTAAAAACTACCACTTTTAATTCGTTGGCAAGTGGTAAAATATCGGGTAATGGGGCTTTAAATTTTTTGGGCGAAAGGCAGATCCAGTTCCAGCTTCCACTTAACGGATGAGCACCGGATGTTTCAATATTTGTTTCAAAACCTTTTGATTGCAATGCTGCGGTAAGTTCATCTAAATTGTGCATCAAAGGCTCTCCACCTGTTATTACAATTAATTTTACCGGTGTTTCTTCAACCTTCAATAATAAATCTTCAATATTAAATTTCGGATGTTTGTCTGCATCCCAGCTATCCTTTACATCGCACCAAACACAACCTACATCACATCCGCCAAGGCGTATAAAATAGGCGGCCCGGCCCTGGTGAAAACCTTCGCCCTGTAAAGTATAAAAGTGCTCCATTACAGGAAGCATGTTAGCGGTTATAGGTTGATGGATGCTAGTTGTCAATGTTTAATTTTTAATTCGGCAGCGGTAAATGTATTCATCAGCAATGCTGCAATGGTCATCAATCCCACGCCGCCAGGTACAGGGGTTATGAAACTGCATTTTGGGGCAACGTTTGCAAAGTCAACATCCCCTTTTATAGCAAAGCCACTTTTTTTTGATGCGTCTGCAACCCTTGTTATTCCTACATCTATTACCACTGTATTTTCTTTTACCATATCGGCTTTTAAAAATTCCGGTATGCCTAAAGCTGCAATAATAATATCGGCCTGCAAACAAATTTCTTTTAAATTATTTGTACGGCTATGACAAACCGTTACTGTACAATTTCCGGGGTAAGTATTTCTGCTTAATAAAATACTTATTGGCCTGCCAACAATATTACTACGACCAATTACCACTGCATGTTTTCCGCTGGTTTCAATTTTATAATGTTCCAGCATCAATAAAATTCCGTATGGTGTTGCTGGTATAAAAGTGGGTAAGCCCTGTACCATTTTACCAATGCTCATCGGGTGAAAACCATCCACATCTTTATCAGGATTAATAAGATTGATTATTTTTTCTTCATCAATTTGTTTGGGTAGGGGAAGCTGCACCAAAATACCATCTACATCATCATCATTGTTCAGTTTTTCAATGGTTGCAACCAATTCGCTTTCTGCAATATTTTCATCAAGGCGAATCAGGCTGCTTTTAAAACCAACTTCTTCGCAATTTTTAACCTTGCTGGCCACATAGGTTTCGCTGGCACCATTGTTACCAACTAAAACAGCAGCCAGGTGCGGCATTTTATTGCCATTTGCTTTAAAAAGAATGGTTTTTTCTTTTACAATATTTTTAACCGATTGGGAAACAATCTTTCCATCTAAAATTTGCATGCCGCAAAAGTAATCAAGTATTTGTTTTGGGATGTGAAATAGTGAATATCCGAATGATTTTAAAGGTTACTATAAATTTACTATGGCTGATATTCCCTGTAACTCCCCTATAACTTCCCTATAATTTCCCTATAACTTAAATTTTACGATATTAATTGGGGTTAAAGTATAAAATCACCCTAATATTATCAAAAACTTGCAACTTTAATTTATGATTACTAATTTAGGGTTACTATTAATTGCCAAACGTAATAATATGAAGATTAAAATATTATTATCATTACTGTTTACTTTAAATGTAAACCTGCTTTTTGGACAATCGCTGCGCTATTCGCTTGCACAGCCATATATCAGCTTATCTGCCTACAGTTCAAAACAAATTGATCCGCTATCTTTTACTGGTAATCAGGGGTCATTGGCCCAGGCAAAATCGGCAGGTATTGGTATTTTTGGAGAGAGAAGGTTTTTACTCTCCGAAACCAGTGTTTACACATTGGGGGCTTCTTTACCAAGCCGTTTGGGCAATTTTGGGATACAGGTAAATTATGCAGGCTTTAAAAATTTTAGTGAAAATAAAATAGGGTTGGCATATGGCCGAAAGCTGGGAAAACTGTTAGATGTTGGGGTGCAGTTTAATTATTATGGTTACCGGATTCCTGCGTACGGAAATGCATCCACCATAAATTTTGAAATTGGAGCTATACTGCATCTTACAGATAAAATAAATGCAGGTTTACATGTTTACAATCCTGTTGGAGGAAAACTTGGCAAAGCCCGGGAAGAAAAACTTGCATCTGCTTATAAATTCGGGTTGGGTTATGATGCTTCTGATAAATTTTTTATAAGCAGTGAAATTGTTAAAGAAGAAGATAAAGCAGTTAATGTAATTGCAGGTTTACAATATCAATTTGCAAAACAATTTTTTGTAAAAGCAGGCTTTATAAGCGAATCAACAACGGCCTATGCAGGTGCCGGTATTGCCTGGAAAAATTTACGATTGGATATTTCATCCAGCTATCATCCGCAGCTTGGTTTTTCGCCGGGTTTATTATTGATTATGCATTTTAAACCGAAAGGAGAATGAGAATATTGCTGACATTCGGATGCATGTTTTTATGCTTGTTGAATTCCTTTGCACAGGTTACAGAGCCTGTTACACCCAATACCGAGCAGCAACTGGAAAGTATTACAGAAAATAACGAAGACCTGGAGACAGAAGATGATTCTTACCTGCAGCAGATGATACAGTTCACTAAAAATCCTATTGAGCTTAATACAGCAGATTTTACAGATCTAAATCAGCTTAAAATCCTTACTCCCATTCAGATACAGAACTTTTTGCAATACCGGAGCCTGGTTGGTAAACTGATTGATTTGTATGAATTACAGGCGGTACCCGGATGGGATATTGCAACCATTCAAAAAATAAGGCCATACATAAGCGTTAGTAAGCAAAATTCTGTAACAGCAACTCTGAAAACACGACTAAAAAAAGGTGACCACACTGTGCTATTCAGGTTGTCGCAAGTGCCGGAAAGGTCAAAAGGTTATCTGATAGACTCATCAACGGCAACAAACTTTTATCCAGGCTCACCTCAAAAATTATTACTCAGGTATAAGTATAATTATAAGCATGTTTTGCAGTATGGTATAGTGGCCGAAAAAGATGCAGGCGAACAGTTTTTTAAGGGCAAACAAAAACAGGGGTTCGATTTTTACTCGGCACATATTTTTATAAAAAAAATTGCCATTATGAAAGTATTGGCTATTGGAGATTTTACAGTAAATCTTGGACAGGGCCTTACACAATGGCAAAGCCTGGCTTTTAAAAAAAGTGTGGATGTAATTAATATAAAAAGAGAGTCGGAAGTTTTACGTCCTTACAATTCTGCTGGCGAAATAAATTTTCACAGGGGTGTAGGGATTACGGTTGCAAAAAAGAGCTGGCAACTAACTGTTTTTGGTTCGTACAGAAAAATTGACGCAAATTTTGTTGCCGATACTTCTCAAAACCAGGATGATTTTGTTTCATCATTACAAACCTCGGGCTATCACCGCACCAAAAGCGAAACTGATGATAAAGGCATACAACGGCAACTGGCATTTGGTGGCAATTTCTCTTACCAGCTTAAAAGATTGCATCTGGGTATAAATGCTGTTCAGTATAAGTTTAAATTTCCACTTGTAAAATCTGCCGATCCCTATAATAAATATGCGTTAAGCGGTAATAGTTTTGGTAATTACAGTTTCGATTATAGTTATACTTTCCGCAACATGCATCTTTTTGGTGAGGCGGCTTTTACATCGGTTTTTAATAAAGCATTTGTGAACGGTTTGCTTGTTAGTGCATCATCTAAAGTTGATCTCAGTTTGCTTTATCGCAATATTTCAAAATCTTACCAATCCCTTTATTCATACGCTTTTACAGAAGGTACGTATCCAACAAACGAAAAAGGTTTGTACGCTGGTATTAGTATCAGGCCTAACAATGCCTGGCGTATAGATGCTTATGCCGATTTTTATAAATTTCCCTGGCTAAGGTACCGGGTAGATGCCCCATCAACAGGCTCAGATTATTTGATACAGATCAACTATAAACCAAATAAACAGTTAGAAATTTATACAAGATATCACGCCGAATCAAAAGCTATTAATGTAAACCCTGCACCACTCACGTTATCACCGGTTATACAGCAACCTAAAAAGAACTGGCGTACACAAATAAGTTACAGAATAAATACCTCAATAACAATCCGCAACAGAACCGAATTGGTTTGGTTTGATAAAAAGGGAATTGGGAAAGAACAGGGCTTTTTAGCTTACTTTGATATTGTGTATAAACCAATGCTGAAATCGTTTGCTGCCAACATAAGATTGCAATATTTTGAAACCAATGGCTATAATAGCCGGCTTTATGCCTACGAAAATGATGTTTTATATAGTTTTTCGATACCGGTTTTTTACGATAAAGGGTATAGATATTATATAAATACAAACTATGACCTTAACAAAAAAATGATTCTTTATATAAAATGGGCACAAACCATTTATAAAGCTAAAAACCTTGTTGGTAGTGGTTTAGATGAGATTAAGGGTAATATTAAAAGCGAAATAAAACTACAGGTTGCCTATAGATTTTAACAAATTTAAAAACCAAAGCAGCTATTTAAAATCAATGTTTGTCCTATGTAAGTATATAAGACTCAGGAAAATTAATTTAACATTATTTTGACGTTAAGAAATTATCCTTATTTTTACACATCATTAAACTCAATTAAATGCACATGAGAAGATTTTTATCACTGTTTACAATGTTGATGCTCTGTGGGGTGTTAGCATTTGCCCAAAGCCGGGTGGTGACCGGTAAGGTTACTGATAAAGACGGTAACCCTGTTTCTTTTGCTTCTGTAAAAGTTAAAGGCACTCCAACCGGTGTTTCTGCCGATGCTAACGGAGCTTACTCTCTTAAAGTAAATCCCAATTCAACATTGGTTATTTCCGGAGCTGGTTTTAAAGAAACTGAAGTGCCAGTTGGTACTCAATCAACTTTAAGTACAGTTATGGAAAAAGGTGGAATTGATATTAAAGAAGTAGTTGTAACAAGCGCCTTCCAAACAAAGAGGACTTTAAGAAGTCAGTCATCTAACGTACAAAATGTATCCGATGAGCAATTAAACACAGTTAGAGCTACTAACGTGAATAATGCTATTGCAGGTAAGGTAGCTGGTGCTCAGGTACGCAGTCAATCTGCTGCAGCACTAGGTAGAGAAACCACCGTGAGATTACGTGGTGAAAACGGTCTATTTGGTGGTAGTGGTCCTATTTACGTTGTAGATGGTACAATTTTGCCAAGTTCTGGCGATGTTAATACAGATGATGTTGATAACATTACTGTTTTACAAGGCCCGGCTTCAGCAGCCCTGTTTGGACCAGATGGTGCAAATGGTGCAATTGTAATTACTACTAAAAGAGCAAAGAAAAATAGTTCTTCAGTTGAAATTAATTCGGGTGTTACATTTGATGAAGCATACCTTACCCCCAGTTTTCAAAATAGTTATGGCGGTGGTAGTAATTCAGATATGATTAAGTTTACCTATGTTGCTGGTATGCCTGAAGGCTGGAAAGCTTTAGACGGTAAATATTATCATAATTATGATGATGATGCAAGTTGGGGCCCAAGATTGAATGGCCAGGAGTATATTCCTGCATATGCATTCTTTCCTGGTCATGAGCGTTCTTTTAAAACAGCAAGTTTAACACCTCAGCCTAATAATATTAAAGATTTTTATGAAATTGGTGTTACAAAAACAAATAACGTCAACTTTTCAAAGGCTACTGATAACATGAATGTAAGAATATCTTACACTAACCTGGATGTTAAAGGTTTATTAGCAAATTCTTACCTGAAACGTAATTCTTTAAATGCTAACATCACTTTAGAAATTACGCCTAGATTAACAATAGGTACCAGCATTAACTATATCAATCAAAAAAGAAATAGCGAGAACGATGATGGATATTCTAATATGTCGTCTGGTTCTTTTAACCAATGGTTTCATCGTGAGTTGGATATGGATATAATGAAAGAGCTTCGTGGTTTAAAAACTCCAGAGGGTGTTTATGCAACCTGGAATATTTCAAATCCTGATACTTATAATCCTTCAGATCCATCAGGTTTTTATAAAGCTAACTACTGGTATAATCCTTATACCTACCTAGATCTTGTTAAAAATAATGATACAAGAGATCGTTTATACGGTGACATTTCTGCCACTTATAAATTAACCAGCTCTCTTAAGGTTAAAGGTACTTACCGCAGACAGCAATTGACTGCAAACCAGTTCAATATTTACCCTGTAGAATTGGAAAAAGGTGGTGTTCAGGCTGGTTTCAATCCATATGCTGAAACATCTGCTGAGTCTGGTCAGGCAGCTTATCAAACAGGCCAGTCTTTTAGTGTTCGTCAGAATTATGAAGGTTTAGTTTCTTATAATAAAAAAATAAAAAGTTTTGTTGTAAACCTCAATGGTGGTTTTGATATATTAAAGCAGTCTGCAAGATCATTTAATGCAAATACAAGTGGTGGGTTAAGTATCCCGGGTGTATATTCTCTTGCAAATTCAGTTAAAGAATTGCGTAATAGCGGTTCTAAACAGTTGGAAACTATTTCTGAGTTTAAAAGAAGAGCTTTATTCTTTACTGGTGATATTGGATTCAGAAATTTTGCATTCGTTGAAGGTTCATATCGTAGAGATTATGCTTCTGGTGAGCCTGCAGGTAAATTTATTGAAACTAAATCAGTAGGTGCTTCATTTGTATTTAGTGATTTCATTAAAAATAAAAATATCTTAAGTTATGGTAAAATAAGAGGTTCATGGGGTCAAATCCTGAATACTTTAAATGCTTATGATTTAGGTACTTATTATGTAGTTACCGGTGGTGTGGGTACTAACCCAACTTCTACTGAACCTAATGTTGGTGTTGATCCAACTTTGCATGGTGCAGTTAATGATGAGAAAGAATTAGGTATAGAACTTAGGTTTGCTAAAAACCGTTTTGGAATAAGTGCTACATATTGGGATAGAACAAACAAGGATTTCCCGGTAAATGCACCGGTAGCTCCTACGAGTGGTATTACCAATTTGAGAACCAATGCAGGAGAGATAGCTAAGACCGGTGTTGATTTACAGGTATTTATGAAAGTTTTAAACTTTAAGAACCTGGGATGGGATTTGACAGGAACCTGGGGTAGATTAATTAAAAATGAAGTTGTTAGTCTTTCAAAAGATGGTTCTGTTACCCGTTTAATTACTGGTGGTGGTGCATTCAGTCCTAATACAGGTACTTCAACAAGAGCAGCATGGACAGTTAGTGAAGTTGGTTTGCCTTGGGGACAGTTACATGGTACAGGTATTAAGAGAAATGCAGCCGGAATTCCGATTTTGAATGCTGATGGATCTTTCCAATCACAACAGGATGTTAATTATGGTAGCGTATTACCAGATTACCAAGGTGGTGTGCAAAGTTCTATGACAATTTTCAAGAACTTTGTGTTTAATGTTAACGTAGATTATTCATACGGTGGTAAATTCTTCTCATTATCTGATTACTGGGGAAGTTTTTCTGGCTTAACTGCTAAAACTGCAGTTTTGAATGACAAAGGTAATTCTATACGTGACCTGGTTTCTGATGGTGGTGGTGTTCATGTTATTGGTGTTGATGCATCTGACAAACCATATGATGTATATGTTGACGCTAAGAGATATTTTAGCCAGTTCTCTTCATCTAACATCAGTGAGCCATTTGTTTATGACCTTACGTTTGTAAAAATGAGAGAATTAAGTCTTGGATATAAATTACCAATGGAGAGGTTAGGAATTGGTAAATATCTTAAGACCGCTACAGTTTCTGTAATTGCACGTAATCCTTGGGTAATTTACAGAAAAACAAAAGATTTTGATCCTTCAGAAATAAGCAATATTGCAGGTGAAGACGGACAATTTCCAGGAACTAGATCTTTGGGCTTTAATATTAAATTAGGGTTCTAATCTATTAATAACTAAAACAATTTTTAAAATGAAAAATACTATTATAAAATCTCTATTTGTCGTTGCTACGGGTTTTACCCTTTCTGCTGGCAATATGGGATGTGCCAAAATAGAAGACTTTGGTAACACAAATATCAGGAGTGATGCGTCAGCGGTACCTGTAACTGGTTATTTGCTTACCAATGCACAAGCTAATATTGGTACCATTATGAGCGGGGGCATACGGCCAAGTTTGTATGCTCAGCAATATGCTGAAACCCAATATACGGATGTATCGATCTATGGGGTTCCTCAAATTGATTTTGGAGGAATTTATGCAGGTTACTTAGAAGACGTTCAAAAAATCATAGACTTAAATCTTGACCCAGCTACTAAAAGCACTATTTCTGTATCGGGTTCAGGTTCTAATGGTAACCAATTAGGAATAGCCAGAATTTTAAAATCTTATATATTCTGGACTATCACTGATAGATGGGGTGATGTTCCTTATTCTCAGGCTTTAAAGCAAACAGCAAATCTTACTCCTGCGTACGACAAACAAGAAGACATTTATAAAGGTTTGTTAAAAGACCTTAAAGATGGAAGTGCCAGTTTTGATGGTGGTACAACTGCAACAGGAGATATTTTTTATTCAGGCAATCCGGTTAAATGGAAAAAATTGGCAAATTCTTTACGTATGCTTATTGCTTTAAGAATGAGTAAAGCTGATCCTGCTCTGGCACAATCTGAATTTGCTGCTGCTTATGCTGATGCAAATGGAGCAATTACTACAAATGCTGATAATTTTGTTGCCCCATACGATGGAGCTACTGCTTTAACTACAAATGTTTGGTATGCAGCTTTAAATGGCAGAAAGGATTATTCTTTCAGTTTAACCCTGCATGATATTTTAAACAATATGGGTGATGCAAGAAGAAGTGCATACGGAACTACTGGTGCTTCTTTTCCTTATGGTTTAAAGCGTGACGATGCTGTTGCTTTTGAAGGGTCAGTATCAGGTAATGTGGCTCGTTTATTTGCTTTGAAAAATCAAAATACGCCTCTGGTTATTGTTCCTGCAGCTTATGTACTTCTTGCTATGGCTGAAGCAAGTGAAAGAGGCTGGATTGTTGGATCTGCTCAAACTTTTTATGAGAGCGGCGTAACTGCTTCTTTTGCTCAGTGGGGAGTTTCGGGTGCTGCAGCTTATCTTGCAGGTTCAGCAAATTATCTTACCGGCGCAGGCGGAGGCAATAACATTGGTGCTAATTCATTTGGTTCTGTTGTGGGTGCAAATGCAGTAACGACTACACCACGTTCAAGAATTCAATTACAGCGTTTTCTTGCTTCTTATGGTGATGGTATTCAGGCATGGAGTGAGTGGAGAAGAACAGGGGTACCTAACCTAAAGCCTACTGCTTTTGGAACCAATACTCCCAAAGAAATTCCAAGAAGATACACATATGGTGTTAATGAATATGCGACAAATCCTACCGGTGTTGCCGGAGCCGCAGGAAGATTAGCTGGTGGGGATATCATGAGTGCCAGAATGTGGTGGGATAAATAGAATTACATTCTATAAAATGTTATTATAACTATTAAAATAAACAATTATGAAATATTTAAAAATCTCAAAGTATGTAGGATTGTCTTTTCTTACTTTGGTTTTATTTTTTGCATGTAAAAAAATAAAAACCGACGAACCTATTGGTGATGGTGGTCAGCAAATAATCCGTATTTTAAAATACGGTAGTAAAGAATCAGCACCTTTTTCGTCAAGTGCTTTAACATTAGATTTATCAGTAGCTACTTACGATTTCGAATGTGTGCTTGAATATTCAAGTTCTCAGGTTCCAACATCTGATGTTACTGTAACTTTGGGTTATGATGCAGCAGCCTTGGCTGCCTTTAATGCAGCACAGCCAGCAACTGGTATTAAATATATTGCCTTCAACAATACTCAATACACTATACCGGTTGCAACAACTAAGTTTCGTGCAGGTCAGGGTATATCTGAGCCATTTATTGTAAGGTTTTATCCAAACCAGTTAGATCCTTCTAAAAGTTATATGTTGCCTCTAGCTATTACTAACATTGCCGGCGCACCTGCGGGAGTTGTAAAAGCACCTGCATCTTCAATTGCTTATTTACATGTAATTGGTAATGCATTGGCTGGAAATTATAATATGACTGCTCTCAGGTATAATTACATTGGAGGAGTTTCATTTGATGGAAATCCGGCTAATATACCGGCACCTGCTTCTACAACAGCTATCCCTGCAACAAAAAAGATTTTCCCGATAGATGGTGATAATGCATGGGCTGATTTTTCAAATTTAGGATCTTTAACCTCTTTTGATTTTGAATATGTGTTTACACAGGTTAATAACTTTGCAAGTATTAATGTAGGTTACAATTCAAAGTTTACAAGTGCAAATCAAATAAAAGGAACCTATTTAAGTGGGTATGTACCACCTACTGCTACACAAAAAGCCAGGTTCAGGGTTATTACACATTATAACAACGATGCCACTGGTGCTGGAAATGACAGAATTATTGATGAATTATTTGTTCAACAATAGAAATAAACTATAAATTAAATTGTGATATACAGCCTCAGAAATTTCTGGGGCTGTATTTTTTAAGTAAACTTCCAATGCTGACTACAAACAATTTTAGTTAATAATAAGGTAACAGATAACAACTATCACATAACTTTGTGGTTAAGAAAATAGGAAAATGAATAATACAGAACAACCCAATCAAATCAACATAGAAATTTCTGAAGAAGTTTCTGATGGTGAATATGCAAACCTCGCAATCATTACTCACAGCCATGCAGAATTTGTAATCGACTTTGTAAATGTTATGCCGGGAACTCCAAAAAGTAAAGTTAAAAGCCGTATCATCCTCACTCCATTTCATGCCAAGCGCTTTATGAAGGCAATGGTTGATAATGTAAAGAAATTTGAAACAGCAAACGGAACCATACAAGATATGGAAGCTGTTGAGATACCCTTTAACTTTGGGGGGCCAACTGCTCAGGCGTAAACTGGTTTGGATTTTTCTAGTAGTATGCATTTATTTTGGGTACTTATTATTGTGTTTGAAGAATGCATACGAAACCAAAATCCATATCTGGAAATATTATAGTAGTCCTTCGTCGGCAAAACTATAAAATCCATCTTCGCTTACAATAATGTGATCAATTATTTTTATATCGAAATAATTGGCTGCTTCTTTTATTTTTTGGGTAAGTTCTTCATCCGCCCTGCTGGGGCGTAGGTTACCCGAGGGGTGGTTATGGCATAAAACTATTGAGGTAGCATCTTCTTCCAAAGCTTTTTTTAAAATTATTCTTGGATCGGCAACAGTACCAGTAATGCCACCTTTACTGATGATTTCAAAATGATTGATTTTGTTGGCCCGGTTTAAAAATACCACAGCAAAAACTTCATAACTGTAATCTTTTAAAGTGGCTTGCAGGTATTGGGCTATATCCCTGCTGGTTCGTACCACTGTTTTCTCCAAAGATGATGAAGCTTGTCTTCTCCGCCCTAATTCCAATGCAGCAGCAATTGTTATAGATTTAGCTTCTCCAATTCCTTTTATTTGTTTAAAATCATTTATTGATAATTTGCCCAGTTCATTTAAGTTATCGCTGCCCATTTTCAAAATTTCTCTTGCCAGTTCAACCGCACTCTTATTTTTGTTTCCATTATTAATCAAAATGGCAAGTAACTCCGAATTGCTTAGGGAGGCGGCACCATTAGTAATTAATTTCTCTCTTGGGCGGTCATCAATGGCCCAGTTTTTTATAGATGTGGATGGCTTGTTGACATTTTCCATTGTAACTATATTAAATCATCTAAACTAAGTGATACTTTCGCATCACACATCTCTTCACTTATCTCAATGTAATTATATATGGAATCAAATGCAAAAATTTTTTCAGGAACCGGCTCACAATACCTTGCTGAAAAGATTGCAAAAAAATTTGGCGAACCGCTGGGCAAAGTAAATATTCAACGCTTTAGTGATGGGGAAATTTATGTAGAGTTTAAAGAAAGCATTAGAGGACGTTTTGTATTTTTAATACAAAGCACTTATGCCCCATCTGATAATTTAATGGAATTGCTTTTAATGATTGATGCTGCTAAAAGAGCATCGGCTTATAAAGTAATTGCTGTAATTCCATATTATGGTTTAGCCAGGCAGGACCGGAAAGACAGGCCTCGTGTTGCCATAGGCTCCAAATTAGTTGCAAATATGCTTACAGCAGCCGGAGCAGACAGGGTTATTACCATGGACCTGCATGCACCGCAAATACAGGGGTATTTTGATATTCCGGTGGATCACCTGGATTCTTCGGCAATTTTTATACCTTATATTGAAAATTTAAAACTGGCCAATTTAACCTTTGCTGCACCTGATGTTGGCAGCGCAAACCGCATCCGAGAAATAGCTACATATTTTGAGTGCGAAATGGTTATTTGCGATAAACACCGTAAAAGAGCCAATGAAATTGCCAGCATGGTTGTAATAGGAGATGTAACCGACCGTGACGTGGTTTTGATTGATGATATTTGTGATACGGGTGGCACATTGTGTAAAAGTGCTGCATTAATGAAAGAAAAAGGAGCAAGGAGTGTACGGGCATTATGTACACATCCGGTTTTGAGCGGTAATGCCTACCAAAATATTGAAAACAGTGTAATGGAAGAATTAGTGGTATGCGACACAATTCCCTTAAGAGGTGAATGCAGCAAAATTAAAGTAGTTTCAACTGATGAATTATTTGCTGTAACAATACGTAATGCATTTGAAAATAAAAGCATTAATAGTCTTTTTATGAGAAGCAGGATGGCGAATAAGAAATAATTGCATGGATAATGAACTAATTGATAATGGATAATTGTGAGCTTTTTATTAGAAACATGTGATTATGCATTATTTCATTATAAAAATATCCATTAATACCTTACCTTTGCGCCTCATAAAAAAATCATAAAAAAATGAAATCAATTACAATCGAAGGACAACTGAGGACCGAAAGCGGAAAAAAAGCCACCCGCCAACTTCGCTCTCAGAAAATGGTGCCAGGTGTAATTTATGGTGGTTCTGAAGAGATTAACTTCTCTGCTCCTGCAACTGCTTTTAAAGACATCGTTTATACACCTGAATTTATTCTGGCAAACGTAGTAATCAACGGAAAAAGCTACCGTTGTATTTTAAAAGATATTCAGTTTCATAAAGTGACAGATCTGTTACTGCATGTTGATTTTTTAGAGCTTGTTGAAGATAAAAAAGTTATAGCAACATTACCCCTGCATTTTACAGGAACTCCGGCAGGTGTTAAGGCCGGCGGTAAGCTGGTACTTAAAATGAAATCTGTTAAAGTAAAAACACTTCCAAAATACCTGAAAGAGCATATTGAAGTAAATATCGAAAAACTGGAGCTGAATGAAAACATCCGGGTTGAAGATATACCAGCGGAAAACATGGAGGTTATGAACTCACCGCGTATTCCGATTGCATCTGTAACTATGACAAGGCAATTGAAGCAGGAAGAGTCATCTGCACCTAAAGCCGCTGCTGCACCTGCTGCAAAAGCTGCTGCACCAGAAGCAAAAAAATAAAAAAATAAAAATGATCATAAAAGCCTTTCCTTGTCCGGAAAGGCTTTTTTTAATTGGTAAGGTAATGCCATAAAACTTTAATTACCTTTGCCAACCTAAAACAAGTAAAAATGGGAATGGATAAGAATACGGTTATTGGTTTTGTGCTGATTGGAGCATTATTAATAGCTATGCTTATGTTTAACAGCAAAAGCAGGTTGGCAAATGAAGGTGAAATATTAAAAAAGCAAGCAGATTCAATTGCAGCGGCCAAAGCAAAAATTACTCCGGCTATGGTAATAAAAGATTCGCTTGATAAAGATTCAATATTAGCTGCAAAACAAAAATTACCTACAGTTATTATCAGTGATTCGTCAAAAGAAGAACACCTTGATACACTGGAAAATAATCTGGTGAAAATTATTTTTACCAATAAAGGTGGCCAGCCCAAAATTGTAGAATTAAAAAACTATAAAAAATTTGATGGCAAACCTTTGATACTCGCTGATGGTAAATTCAACAAATTAAGTTACGCTATTAATGTTGCAGGAAATGACGCCAGGCAAACTACGGATATTGCATTTATAAGCAGTAAAAAAATAGTAAATGCAGATAAATCACAAACCCTTTCTTTTGTTTTGAAAGACACAACTGGTAAAGAAATTATACATCAATACACATTAGCAGCCGATAGTTACCTGGTTGATTTTAATTTATCAATGAATGGAGTTGATAAATGGATAACAGGAAACAATATTAATTTACTTTGGCAAACCGAAACGCCACAGGTTGAAAAAGATATTAAATACGAAAGACAACAAACTCATATATGCTATTTGAAAAGTGGAAGTTTCGATTATGAATACCTGGGATCGGGCGATGAGAAAAAGTTTGATAAACCGGTTGACTGGCTTGCAATAAAACAGCAGTTTTTTATAACAGCATTAACTACAAAAAGTAAATTTAATACTGCAGATGTAAAATGGACTTTACCTTCAGACTCTTTACATATTATTTCTCAAACTACGGCAAACTGCACAGTTCCATTGGGTACAAGCCCAACTGCTAACGTTGCAATGCAATTGTATTACGGCCCAAGTGATTACAATGTTTTA
>JANMBZ010000011.1:0-31425 GCA_031360765.1 Chitinophagaceae bacterium | reverse complement strand
ATTGAAGTGGGCGATATGCGCCGTACCATAAAAGTAAAAGGGCAATTTATAAGCGCATTAAATCTTAACAATATTGTGGTACGCAGCAGTGCCCAGGGCGCTACTGTTTATTTACGGGATATCGCAGAGCTAAAAGATACTATTAAAGAAAAAGACAGTTATGCACGTTTGGATGGCAAAAATGTGGTAACGCTGAACATAGTAAAACGTGCCGGCGAAAATTTAATTAATGCTGCCGATAAAATAAAAGGTATTGTAGAAGAGATGAAGGTGAAGGAAGAATTACCTAAAGATTTGAATGTAGTTATAACCGGTGATTTAAGTAAAGCAACCAAAACTTCTTTTAACGAACTGGTAAATACCATCATCATCGGTTTTGTGCTGGTGCTTATTATTCTGATGTTTTTTATGGGTGTTACCAATGCATTTTTTGTGGCGTTAAGTGTGCCGCTGAGTGTGTTTGTGGCATTTATGTTTTTGCCGTTGGCAGATGGAATTATAGGCACAACAGTTACACTGAATTTTATTGTATTGTTTGCATTGCTGCTTGGACTGGGTATTATTGTGGATGATGCGATTGTGGTGATAGAGAATACTCACCGTATTTATAACAATGGTAAAATTCCGATAGTGCGAAGTGCTAAGGAAGCTGCCGGAGAAGTTTTTATACCGGTGCTGGCCGGTACGGCAACTACATTGGCGCCGTTTTTTCCGCTGCTTTTGTGGAAGGGTTTGATAGGTAAGTTTATGATTTACCTGCCCGCCATGCTTATTCTTACTTTGGCAGCATCGCTGATTGTTGCATTTATTTTTAACCCGGTTTTTGCGGTAAGTTTTATGAAACCCGAGGGTAAAGAATATAAAAAACCTAAAAATGCAATCTGGACAAATAAATGGTTTATCATTTTTGCAGTAGCAGGTGTGTTGCTGCACATACCTGGAGCTCACGGCACGGCCAACTTCTTTTTAATGATGGCATTGCTTATGATATTGAACGCCTATGTTTTGAACGATGCCATACATGCGTTTCAGAAAAAAGTATTGCCCTGGCTGATGAATCATTACGAAAGATTATTAAAATGGATATTGGTTGGCTGGCGGCCGGTGTGGGCATTTGCATCATTGTTTGGTTTGTTTGTTGTATCAGTATTGTTGCTGATGTTGAGAGGGAATAAATCTACTTTCTTTCCAAGTGGCGATCCTAATTTTGTGTACGTGTATTTAAAATTACCGGTTGGTACCGATATTAAATACACCGATAGTGTTACACATTTATTAGAAGGCCGTGTACAAAAAATTTTAGAAAAAGAATTACCAACACAACCCGGCGGCATTGTAGAAAGTATAATTACCAATGTGGCTGTTAGTGCAAATAACCCACGGGATAATAATCGCAGCGTTCAACCAAACCTGGGCCGCATACAGGTTTCGTTTGTTGAGTATGATAAACGAAGCGGTAAAAAAACATTGCCTTTTAAAGATGAAATACGCAGGCAGATGACGGGCATACCCGGCGCCAGTATTGAAGTGGCGCAGGAAGATGGAGGACCGCCAACCGACCCGCCGGTTAACATTGAAATACAGGGCGATAATTTTGAAAGCATTGCAAAAGTAGCAAATGATTTATCGCATTATATGGATACAAACCAGATAAACGGTATTGAAAACCTGCAGATGGATGTGGATTTAAACAGTCCGGAAATAACCATCAATGTAGATAGAGAAAAAGCAATGATGGAAGGCCTGAGTACCGGCCAGATAGGTATGGAAATACGTACAGCTTTATTTGGTAAAGAAGTAAGTAAATTAAAAGATGGCGAAGATGAATATAAAATTCAGTTACGCACTACCGACCTGGTGCGCCACAATATTACCGACCTGATGAACATGCGTATTACATTTATGGATATGAATACGATGAGGGTAAAAAGTATTCCAATAAGCTCGGTTGCCAGCCTGGATTATACTACCGCAACTGGTGCCGTAAAACGTAAAAATGTAAAACGTACCATACAATTGCAGAGTAATGTGCTAGACCCTACCATGGTTGGCCCCATAAATGCCGAGCTGCAGATAAAGCTGGATGATTTTAAAACAAAAAATAAAATACCATCTGATGTTACTTTAAAATTAAGCGGACAAAGTGAGCAGGAAAAAGAAACAAGTACGTTTTTAGGATTTGCATTATTGGGTGCTTTGGCAATTATTTTCATGATATTGGTATTGCAGTTTAACAGCATTAGCAAACCGTTTATTGTTATCACCGAAATATTCTTCAGCATTATTGGGGTATTGCTGGGTTATGCCTTAACCGGTATGACGATTGCAACCATTATGCTCGGTGTAGGTATCATTGCGCTGGCCGGTATTGTAATTAAAAACGGAATTCTATTGATAGAATTTACCGATGAATTGCGTGGCCGGGGTATGCGTACAAGAGCCGCTGCTATTGAGGCTGGTAAAATACGTATCATACCTGTAATGCTTACTGCCATTGCAACCATACTTGGTTTGCTACCGCTGGCTGTTGGTTTTAATATTGATTTTGTTTCGTTCTTCCAGCACCTGAATCCGCATATTTTCTTTGGTGGCGATAGTGTGGTTTTTTGGGGGCCGCTAAGCTGGACGATGATATTTGGTTTAATATTCGCCTTCTTCCTTACACTAATAATGGTACCAAGTATGTACCTCATTTCTGAAAGATTAAGAAGGCCAATGGAAAAATTTTATGGCACTAAATTCATTGGCTTGCTTGGTTTTGCCGGTCCGTTCTTCTTCATCTTTGTGGGTATTATGTATTTGGTAAGAAGAATTCAGGGTAAAAAAGTATGGAACGGAAAGTTGAAAGAAATTAAAAAAGAAGCATAACTTATTCCAGATATGAAAAATCTAAAAAATGCTGCTCATGCAAATGAGCGGCATTTTTGTTTACCAGATTATTGGCATGAAAATAGTACTGCTTTTTTGTAACCTTATTTTAAAATTAAAAACGAAGATCATGGATAAGTTAGAATTTAAAGGAACCTGGAACGAGATCAAGGGTAAAATAAAACAGGCGCATGCCAACCTTACAGATGATGATCTCAAATACGAAGAAGGAAAAGATGATGAGCTTTTGGGAAGGCTTCAGCAAAAAGTAGGCAAGGGCCGTGATGAACTGGTAAAATGGATCCAGTCCCTGTAAAAACTACGCCAAAATTTTAAACTTTGCGTAGTTTAATTGCAAATGCCGTTCAGCCTTAGGCTGAACGGCATTTTTTATAAAGTTTATCCTGCCTGTTATTTAATGTAGGTGCCTTTATTATTACCATCTACATCCAGCTCAACTATTTCATAACCTAATTTTTGCAGGCCGGGTAATATCTTAGCTTTATCCCCAACCAATAAAATATTCATCTTATCTATGACCAGCCATTTTTTTGAAAGTGTGTTAATTTGCTCTTTGGTCATAGAAGATAATATCCTGTTTTGTTGTTGTACAAAATTTCCCGGAAGATTATAATCCAGTATCCTTCTTATAAACCCTGCTTTTTGCGGGCCCGTTTCATATTGTAATGCATCTCTTTGCCCGATAGCGTTTTTGGTGAACATCAATTCATCGTCTGTAATGCCTTTTACCCCATAATCTTTAATATCCTTAACGGTCTCAACCAATGCACTATCCGTTGCATCGGCCCTTATACCCGAACTGAATGTAAAATTGCCGGTGTATTCATCACCACTAAAAGATGAACGGGCGCCATAGGTCCAGCCCTTATCTTCACGCAGGTTCATATTCAAATGACTGTTGAAAGATCCGCCAAGTACATAATTCATCAGCCCTGCCTTATAATAATTACCGGTAGCATCATATTTCAATCCTGTTACATAACCAATTCTGAATTCGGTTTGTGCACCCTTGGGTACATCTACTAAATAAATTCTTGTTTTTGTAATTGCCGGCACAGCACCTGGCTTTGGAAGCATGATTTTTTTGTTAGGCAGCTTATTTAAAAAAACAAGCTTTGGTTCTATCTCGTTTTGTTTTACGGCCCCAACCACAACAACCTTGGTTCCCTGTGATGTCATATAATTATTGTAATAATCCTGCACATCTTTCAGGGATAAATTCTTGATGGTATATTCTGTTCCATTATCACTCATGCCTAAAATGTTGTTAGGGCCATAGTTTAATTTATTGTACACTGTCGATGCAATGGTGGCAGGTTGTGACTTTGCCTGCTTAAATCCTTCCAGCGATTGTTTTTGCAAACGATCGAATGATTCTTGCGTAAAATTCGGGGCCAGCATTCTTTCCTGCAATAACTCAAGTGTTTTGTCAACATTCTTTTTTAAACATTGTACATTAAAGCTGATGCTGTTAAGATCGTTGGAAACAGAAATGCTGCTGCCTAATTTTTGCAATTCAACCGACATCTGTTCTGCTGTATATTTTTTTGTGTCCTCATTCAGCATACTGGCTACCATACCGGCCAGGCCTATTTTTGACGTGTCATTTGCCTGGGCAAGATGCCCCCCGGGAATACTTATTGATAAAGTAACAGTCGGTATCTCTGTATTCTCTGCACCAATCATTTTTATGCCATTGGGCAATTCTTTCTTCCAGAAAGGCGGAACTTTTACAACGGGATTGGGGCCGTTACCGGGTACTTTACTGCGGTCAAAATTATCTTTCCCTTTTGCATAATGTAATCCATCGTAACCATAATTTGGTTTTTGATAATTACCGCCATCAACAGTATAGTTATCCGGTGCCGCAATCATTTTTTCTTTATCCTGTCCCTTGGTTATTACGCTCACTGTTACGCTGTGTTTTCCTTTTATGTATTCATTGTAAACCCTTAATACGTCTTCTTTGGTAACAGAACGATACATGTCCAATAATTTACCGATCATATTGGGATTGCCTGCCACTGTCTGGAATGCAGCCAGCCTTGCTCCTTTGCCCTGTACACTTTGTAACTGGTTAACATATTGCGCTTCAATACCGCCTTTGAATTTAATGATATCTTCATCTGTTACACCACGTGCTTCAAAACTTGTCATGGCATCTTTAAGCAAGCCATCCATATCAGCCAGTGTTGCCCCCGGGTAAGGTGTTATACGGAAACTAAATTCTCCTGCAAGTTCTGATAATTGGCTGAAGGCACTTGCTGATAAAGCTTTTTTTGGTTTTACTATTTGTTGGTAAAGAACAGAAGTTCTTCCCTGGCCCAGTATTTGGGCAAGACATGCCAATGCTGCCATGTCTTTATCATAGTCCGGTACGGTTGGATATACTTTAGTTAACTGCGGTATCCGTGCATAATTATCTGTGAAGGAAACATAACGATCAGCATCTACATGCACTTTTGGTAAAACTGTTTTTTCTACAGCCGGCCCTTTTGGTATCGAGTTGAAATATTTTTCAACCATCTTCATCACATCTGCGGTCTTTACATCACCGGCGATCGTAAGTGTTGCATTATTTGGCCCATACCATCTTAAGAAAAAGTTTTTCAGGTCATTTAATTCCACCCTGTTCAGGTCTTCAACATAACCGATCGTAAGCCAGCTATAGGGATGACCATAGGGATATAAATTTTTGGAAGCGAATTCGCCGGTTAACCCATACGGTCGGTTGTCATAATTCTGGCCACGCTCATTTTTTACTGTGCTGCGCTGGTTATCAAATTTTTCCTGTGTCACCGCATCCAGTAAATAACCCATCCTGTCTGCTTCAAGCCAGATCATTTTTTCCAACTGGTTGCTGGGTACTGTTTCAAAATAATTTGTACGGTCCAGGTTAGTGCTGCCATTAAGTGTACCGCCAGCTTCAGTAACGATCTTGAAATGAGTACCTTTTCCAACATGGTCGCTGCCCTCAAACATCATGTGTTCAAAAAAATGAGCAAAACCGCTTTTACCGATCTCTTCACGTGCGCTGCCCACATGGTAGGTCACATCCACATATACAACCGGGTCGCTGTGGTCTTCGTGCACAACTACAGTAAGCCCGTTGGGCAATACGAATTTTTCATAAGGGATAATTATTTCATCCCCTTTCTTCTCTACTTTTTCTACCAGTTTAACCTGGCTGAAAGCTGTATTGCCGCAAATAAACAGCAGCGCAGCAATTGAAAATATTTTCATACGCATAATAAATAATTTTAGAACCCCAAATAAACGCAAAAACGGTCAACATGTACCATCTTTTATCAAATAATTACGGTTTGAACTTCAGATTGTTTATTATTTTTGGAAAAAATATTCCCATGTGTAACAACCACGAAATTGATTACAAAATTTACGGAGAAGAACTCCAGTTTGTAGAAATTGAATTAGACCCTAACGAAACAGCCATTGCCGAAAGTGGTGCCTTTATGATGATGGATAACGGCATAGAAATGCAAACTATTTTTGGTGATGGCAGCCAGCAGCAAAGCAGTGGGTTTTTAGGTAAATTAATGAGTGCAGGTAAACGCCTTATTACCGGCGAAAGTTTATTTATGACAGCATTTACCAATGTTGGGCAGGGAAAAAAACGGGTAAGTTTTGCATCGCCTTACACGGGTAAAATTATTAAGTTTGATTTAAGTGAGTTAGGCGGAAAAATTATTGCACAAAAAGATGCATTCCTTTGCTCGGCAAAAGGTGTAAGTATTGGTATTGAATTTCAAAGAAGACTGGGTACAGGTATTTTTGGTGGTGAAGGTTTTATTATGCAAAAACTTGAAGGAGATGGATTAGCCTTTGCACACGCAGGAGGTTATGTAGTAGAAAAGCAATTGCAGCCAGGTGAAATTTTAAAAGTAGATACCGGTTGCGTGGTGGCATATACACCCAATGTAGATTTTGATGTGGAGATGGTAAGGGGTATTAAAAACTTTATGTTTGGTGGCGAAGGATTATTTTTTGCAAAGCTTACCGGCCCCGGCCATGTATGGCTGCAAAGCTTGCCCATAAGCCGTTTGGCAGGCCGCATTATGCAGTATGGAACTTACAAGCGTAAAGAAGAAGGTGGCATTTTAGGAGGCTTGGGTAATTTGCTGGATGGGCGGGAATAAGGATAGCGACTAAATCAAATCAAAATATTCAGTCAGGCTTAAGGGCCTGACTTTTTTTTCACTAAAATAAATTTGACAATCTGAAATAACTAATCGTATATTTGCGATATAAGATTAAAAAAATGGCAATTCATAAAAAAGAACAGTTTACACAAAAAGAACAGGACCTGGCTGCATTTGCCAAAGCACTGGCGCATCCTGCCCGTATTGCTATTTTAAAATTGCTTGCGCAGAAAAATGAATGTATCTGCGGTGAGATAGTAGAAGTATTGCCTCTGTCGCAATCTACAGTATCGCAGCATTTAAAAGAATTAAAAAACGCGGGTTTGATAGATGGAAGCATTGATGGGCCACGTAGTTGTTATTGTATTAACTGGAAAGCATTTGAAAAATTTATGGGCGAGTTCAGTTTTTTGTTTAATAAACTTAAAGTACAGAATGAAAAGGCCTGTTGTTAAAAATATTTATAAACTAAAAGTATAGCCATGAACAACGAATCTCAAATTAAAGAACTGGTAAAAGAAAAGTATGCAGCCATTGCAGAACAAAGCCAGACGCAGAACGCAACTTCATGTTGCGGTGCAACAACAAGTTGTTGCGGCGATGAAGTGTATAACATCATGAGTGATGATTACACAAAGATGGAAGGATACAACGCAGATGCCGACCTTGGTTTGGGCTGCGGATTGCCAACCGAGTTTGCAAAAATAAAAGCCGGCGACACTGTGATTGACTTGGGCAGTGGTGCCGGTAATGATGCTTTTATTGCCCGTAAAATTGTTGGCGAAAATGGAAAGGTATTGGGGATTGATTTTACCGAAGCTATGATTAACAAAGCCAGGGCCAATGCAGAAAAACTGAGTTTTAATAATGTTGAATTCAGGCTGGGCGATATCGATAACATGCCTGTTACCAGTAACTATGCCGATGTAATTGTAAGCAATTGTGTATTGAATCTGGTGCCCAACAAACACAAAGTGATCAGCGAAATTTTCAGAGTTTTAAAACCAGGTGCTCATTTCTCTATTTCTGATATTGTACTGGAAGGGGCACTTCCTTCAAAGTGGAAAGAAGTTGCAGAACTTTATGCAGGCTGCGTAAGCGGTGCCATTCAAAAGCAGGTTTACCTGGAAATGATTGAAGCTGCTGGATTTAAAAACATCCTTCTTCAAAAAGAAAAAGAAATTATTATACCTGATGATATTTTAAAAAATTATCTATCGGATGCAGAAATTGCTGATTATAAAAAAGGCAATACCAAAATAACCAGCATTACAGTTTATGCTGATAAGCCTGTAAAGCCTGCCCGACTGAGTCATTCAGGCGGGGATGATAGAAATTGTTGTGAGCCGGGAAGCGGATGTTGCTAAAATATAGCTTTGGCAAAGTTTTTAAAAAATTAAGTATGAAAAAGAAATTATTATTCGTTTGTATAGAAAACAGCAACCGATCTCAAATGAGCCAGGCTTTTGCAAAAATACTTGGCGGCAATGATGTGGAAGCGTACAGTGCCGGCAGTAAACCCAGCGGTATTGTAAACCCCAAAGCCATTGCAGCTATGAAAGAATTGGGCTATGATTTAAGCAACCACGATAGTAAAAGTTTAGATGAAGTAAAAGCATTTGCACCCTTTGATGCAGTAGTAACCATGGGTTGCGGCGATGCATGCCCATGGATGCCGGCCAAACAGTTTATCGACTGTCAGATACCCGATCCAAAAAATATGGAGCCAAAGGAATTTAATGAAGTAAGAGACTTTATAAAAGAGAAAGTAAAAAATTTGTTGGCTGAATTATAATCTTTTCTACAGCATACAATAAAAAATGCCGCTCATATTTTGAGCGGCATTTTTATTAATTATTATTTTTATCGCTTACTGATCTTTGATAAAAGCCTCAGAATTTCCAGGTACAGCCAAACAATGGTTACCAGTAAACCAAATGCTCCGTACCACTCCATGTATTTTGGAGCACCCAGGGCGGCACCATTTTCAATCATATCAAAATCTAAAATTAAATTAAGTGCTGCAAGGGCTACCACAAAAAGCGAAAAGCCGATTCCCATTATGCTCCCCTCGTGTAAAAACGCCAGTTTAATACCAAAAAAACTTAGTGCAAAAGTAATGAGGTAAAAAATAGCGATGCCTGCAGTGGCTGTCATTATTATTGCTTTAAATTTTTCCGTGGCTTTAATTATTTTAAAACTGTATAAAAGGTACATGGCAATGGCAGTACCAAAAGTTAATCCTACTGCATTAATAACAATGCCTGGTGCTTTTTCGGCAAATGCATAATTATAATAGGCGGAAATTGCACCCACAAACAAGCCCTCCAGCAAGGCATAAGCCGGTGCTAAAAAAGGAGCCCATTCTTTTTTAAACATCAGCACAATGGCAACAACTAAACCACCAATGGCACCGGTTAAAATAAGTGGCATCACGTTTCCACCATCTGCAAATTCCTTCCAGCTATAAAAAGCGGTACCCATTACCATTAAAAACAAAAAACCAAACTTTTGCAAAGTACCTCTAACGGTCATTGCATTCTGGTGAGTAATCACATCATCAAGTACAGTATCCTTAAACCTTTTTTCAGATAAGGCAGGATTTCCTGATTTAAACAGATCCATATATTTAAAATTTAGGACTTAAAATTAAAGATTTTTCAGAAATAAAGCTGTTAATTTTTTATGTCGGGGTATTTGCTGATCGTTTCAAAATTGTATTCATTTTTTACTTTTAATTTTATAATAAATTGGTGCAGCTCTGCCGAATCGTTTGGCTTTTGATAAACCTGATCGTGGGCAAGTAATACAAGCTGATCGGGCGTTTTTGTTTTGGCATTTGTAAACATGCTATCAACCTGCAATACCATTTCGTCGCTGGTATTTGTAAGGTTTAATTTATCATCGTAATGCCACTCAAGGTCCCAGCCTGCTATGGTAAAGCCATTGGCAAATAGAGAGTCTGCTGCGGCTTTTGATGTATTAATATCGGTACAGTTTATTGTTTGCGTACGCCAAATATTTCTACCGGGCGTTCGTATTATTTGTGCACTAAGGTGCAGGCTATCGGCACAGCGCTTAAAATCTTTTACGGCGCTATCGGGTACCTGGTAAAACTTTGCATACTTATTTTCAAAAGCATGGGTAAAGCTATGGTTGGCTATTTCAAACAAGTTGCAGTTTACCACGCTATCAAATATTGTGGTTTGTGCTTTACTGCCGTAAACATGTTCGCCAATAATGAATAGCGTAACAGGTATTTCCTCTTGCTGCACAATATGCATCATGTTTTTGGTGCCTTTATTAGGTCCATCATCAAACGTAAGGTAAATGGTTTTCTTTTTCTTTTTGGGAGAGCCGGCGTTGTGTTTTTTAACAACGGCTGTATCTGTTTTTAAAAAATTAACCGTACTGTTTTTTAATGCTGTATCGGTTTTGAAATAATGGCATGATGTAAAAACAACGGTAGCAATAGTTGTTTTTGCCATTTGCGAAGTTACCATTTCCAATAGCTTGTAAGGGAAGCTGGCATCTGCAGAGTCGGGGTCCATAAAAGTTGGGATGAATAATTTGAAACATGAAGATAGTGTTGCGGCCCCACCGTTTCAAAATATCTCTTGTTAAAAATTATATAAAGCCCAAACTAATTTTCCATAGTGGTTTTCAGCCCTAAAACCCAAGTTCCTTATCTTTGCGCCATGGAACAGTTGTTACAACAGATAGAAAAATTAAAATCAGAAATAACCGCATTTAATGATGGCGGTGCCGAAGCTTTCCGCATTAAATACCTGGGCAGTAAAGGCCTGGTAAAAGCCATCATGGGCGAAATGAAAAATGTAGCTGCCGAAAATAAAAAGGAAGCAGGACAGTTGCTGAACGAGTTTAAATTTTTTGCAGAAGGTAAATACAATGAACTGAATGAAGGTTCTTCTAAATCTAAAATCGGAAATCAAAAACCTGAAATTGATTTAACATTGCCTGCAGACTCTTTACCACTCGGCAGTCGCCATCCTATCAGCATTGTAAAAAATAAAATCATTTCTATTTTTCAACGCCTTGGTTTTGCTGTGGCCGAAGGGCCTGAGATTGAGGATGACTTTCATAATTTTACCGCACTCAATTTACCAGAAAACCATCCTGCCAGGGATATGCAGGATACGTTTTATATTTCTCAAAATCCCGATTGGCTTTTGCGTACACATACAAGCAGTGTGCAGGTACGTGAAATGCAGAAAGGTAAATTGCCCATTCGTATTATTTGCCCGGGCCGTGTGTACCGCAACGAAACCATCAGCGCCAGGGCGCATTGCTTTTTTCACCAGGTAGAGGGTTTGTATATTGCTGAAAATGTTTCATTTGCCGATCTTAAACAAACGCTTTATTTCTTTGTGCAGGAAATGTTTGGTAAACCTGCCTCGTCGGCAGACAGGCATGTAAAGGTTCGTTTTCGCCCCAGTTATTTTCCGTTTACCGAGCCAAGTGCAGAGATGGATATCAGTTGTTTAATTTGCGGTGGCGAAGGTTGCAGTGTTTGCAAAAAAACGGGTTGGGTCGAAATTCTGGGTTGTGGAATGGTACACCCCAATGTGCTGGATAACTGTGGTATCGATAGTAATAAATATACCGGTTTTGCATTTGGTATGGGTATCGAAAGAATTACCATGCTAAAATACCAGATAAAAGATCTCAGGCTTTTTAGTGAAAACGACTCAAGGTTTTTGCAGCAATTTACATCTGCCGTATAAATTTCTTTTATAACACAATAATAAATGGTTACCAGGTTTTGGTAACCATTTTTGTTTTAAAGCGTAATTATATAAGTGCCTTAAAACTGCTTTGGCATCATAATTGTCTAATTGGCATTAGCACAAGTGCACACATTTTTTGTGTAAAAAATTAAAGCAAATTCAAAATGAAGTATTTTAAAATCAGCTTAGCAATTTTACTTTTTGCCGGCATATTCAGTGCATGCTCAGTTTCAAAAGAAGCAAGAGGAATGCGTAAAAATATTAACGGTAACTGGATATTGCAGACTATTACAACCGAAGGAATTACCGGTATTGTAAAAACCAAAATATTTAATGAGGCAGAGTTTGGTTGTTTTATTGGCAGCGAATGGAATTTTATTAAAAATAACAGCATGGGCAGTTACAACCTGGTTGATAAAAGCAAAAACTGCACGCCTTTAAAACGTTCTATCAGGTGGTCAGTTTTCGAACCAAAAGATATGCCTAAAGAATTTCAGTTTAAACGCCTGGATGATAAAAATAATACCATGGATGATGGTAATGGTTACCGCCTGATTATAACAGAGCTTGATGATACACATATGAAATTGAGATCGGATATCGTATTTGAGGGAAAGACAGCAGCCATCATTTACAATTTTGTAAGCAAATAAATTTTAATTAAAAATAATTTTATGAAAAGAATATTAGGACAAACACTTTTAGTTTCAGCCTCATTTATGTTGATAATGAGTGGTTGCAGTACAGTTAAAAAAACAAATAAAGCCCAGCGTGGTGCGGCTATAGGTACCGCAGGTGGTGCAGTTATTGGTGGTGTAATTGGTAATAATGTGGGTAAGGGCAATACTATTTTAGGTGCCATAATTGGCGGTGTAATTGGTGGTGTTGCAGGCGGTGTAATTGGTAATAAGATGGATAAGCAGGCAGAAAAAATCAAGAACGAAATTCCTGGTGCCGAAGTACAAAGAGTAGGAGAAGGTATTGTGGTAACTTTCAGCGAAAAAAATCCCGATGGATCTAAAATGGGTGTTTATTTCGATTTTAATAAATCTGATATTACTTCAAACTCAAAACTGGCGCTGGATAAGCTGATACAAATTTTTAAAGAATATCCCGAAACAAATTTATTAGTTGAAGGGCATACTGATGATAAAGGCGGAGATGCCTATAACCTTGCTTTATCTGAAAGAAGAGCAATGGCTGTTGGTAACTATTTAAAGGCTAATAATATCTCAGCATCACGGCTTACCATTAACTGGTATGGCGAAACACAACCAAAGGTAGAAAATACAACTGATGCAAACCGTGCCGAAAACAGGCGTGTGGAGTTTGCCATTACTGCCAACGAAAAAATGAAAGAAGACGCTAAGAGGGAAGCAGGCACTAAATAATTTCCTTTTTTGAATACTAAATGCCCCGCTGTATAAATTAACAGTGGGGCTTTTTTTATACGTTGTGTATATTTAAAGTAAGCGATTAATAATATCTTTACTAAAAAAGCATACTTACTTATTTATGATAAATACCATTTGCGTTATTGGCGCCGGCACCATGGGCAGCGGCATTGCACAAACTGCCGCCCAGAGCGGATTTTATACCATACTTTTTGATATTAATGAATCAGTATTGCAAAAGGCAAAAGTTACCATTGAAAATAGTCTGCAGTTTTTAGTTGATAAGCAAAAAATTACTGCAGCAGAGAAAGTAAATATTTTCGAAAGCATCCGTTTTGTAACCGATACCAACGATTGCCTGGCAGATATAATTATTGAAGCCATTGTTGAAAAAGTAGATGCTAAAGTTGCCATCTTTAATCAACTGGCAGAGGTAAACCACTCCGAAGTTATTTTTGCAACCAACACATCTTCCTTATCGGTTTCACAAATTCAGGCAAAAGTGCAGCATCCGCAAAGAGTGGTAGGCATGCACTTTTTTAATCCGGCCCAGGTAATGAAGTTGGTGGAGGTTGTTAAAGGCAACCAAACACTTGACCCAGTTGCACAAACGGTGTACAATCTGTGTTTACAAATGAAAAAAACACCAGTGATGTGTAAAGATGCACCCGGTTTTATTGTAAACCGCGTTGCAAGGCATTATTATTTAGAAGCAATGAAACTGGTGGAAAATGGAATTGCCACAATTGAAAATGTAGATGAAATAATGGAAGCATCCGGTTTTAAAATGGGGCCGTTTAAACTGATGGATCTGATTGGCAATGATATCAATCTTGCTGTGTCGCAATCTTTGTACGATGCCTGCGATAAAGCAGAACGCTTTAAACCATCTGCATTACAGATTGATAAAGTAGCAAAAGGAGAATTGGGAAAAAAAACACAGAAAGGCTTTTATGAATACAATTGATAATTGATAATGTTTTAATGCCTGCCTGTCGGCGAGACGGGGATAATTCCTTAAATAAAAATCATTTTCAGTTATTCAAAGCACTAAAATTAAAAAAAGAAATGCCGGCGTTCTAAAAAATTATCAATTATCCATTAATCAATTACCCATTAACACATGATATTAGTTACCGGTGGCGCAGGTTTGTTAGGAAAAGAATTAATTACACAGTTGTTGCTTGCTGGTAAATCCGTAAGAGCCATCTATAATAAAACCCCGCTTGCAAATTTTCACAATGCAAACCTGCAGCAAATGCAATGCAATATTTTAGATGTGATTGGTTTGGAAGATGCAATGAAAGGCATTGAACAGGTTTATCACTGCGCTGCTATTGTTAGTTTTAATCCCAGGCGAAAGCAGGAGATGTTTAAAATAAATATTGAAGGCACAGCAAACGTTGTGAATGTAGCATTAGATGCCGGCATAAAAAAAATGGTTTACGTAAGCTCGGTTGCAGCACTTGGCCGCATACGGGAAAACGAAACCATAAATGAAACTATGAACTGGACAGAAGAAACCAGCAACAGTGCTTACGGACAAAGCAAGTACCTGGCCGAAATGCAGGTGTGGCGTGGTATTGGTGAAGGTTTGAATGCAGTAATCGTTAACCCTGTACTTATTTTAGGCCCCGGCGATTGGAACAGCGGCTCCTCACAAATTTTTAAAACGGTGTACGATGAATTTCCCTGGTACACCAGCGGCAGCACTGGTTTTGTAGATGTAAAAGATGTGGTAAAAGCAATGGTAGCATTAATGAACAGCGATATTTCTGCAGAGCGTTTTATCATCAGTGCAGAAAACAGAACCTTTGCAGATGCATTTGGTTTAATAGCAAAAGCATTCAATAAAAAACCTCCGCATAAAAAAGTAACGCCGCTATTGGCAAAAATTGTATGGCGGCTTGAAGCTGTTAAAAGTTTTTTCTCAGGTAAAGATCCTCTTCTTACTAAAGAAACAGCAGCCACTGCCATGGCAAAAGTTAGTTTTGATAACAGTAAATTAAAAAACTCATTACCTGGCTTTACTTATCGTAAAATGGAGGATAGCATTGCCGAAACCTGTGCCGCATTACAACAAAATATTAACAGCAGGTAATTTACTTTCGCATGGTAAGTGCATCTTACCTATTTAAACAAATAAAGAATGAAGAAAAGTTTACTCTTTTTATTAATTGCCTTCAGTTCGGTAACTGTTTTCTCACAATCGGGCTATACTATCAGCGGTAAAATAATTGATGCAGAAACAAAGCAGCCATTGCAGGCTGCATCTGTTTTTGCAGAAAATACAACCCTTGGCACCGCAACAAACGAACGTGGTTATTTTACCTTAAGCTTACCAGGCGGTGGTTACAGCATTGTGGTAACATTTACTGGCTATCAAACTGAAACAAAACGGGTTACAGCAGGCGATGCAGGCAATAACGAAATTGTAATAGAAATTAAAAAGAAGGAAAAGTCGCTGGAAGAATTTGTAGTAAAGTCAACTGCAGAAGTTACAGATGGACTGGCCAAATATGGCGATTTTTTTATTGAAAATTTTATAGGTAATACAGCCAACGGTAAACAATGTTATATAAAAAATAAAGATGCACTTAAATTCTTTTACTACCGAAGATCAAAGCGCCTCAAAATACTTGCTACAGCACCGCTTGAAATTGTAAATGATGCTTTAGGCTATGCAATTAAATATCAACTGGATTCTTTTGTGCATGAATACAATACCGATATAAGTCTTTACACGGGTTATCCTTTGTTTCAGGAAATGCAATCAACCGATGCAGCACAACTTGAAAAATGGAATGCTGCACGTAAAACGGCCTACAACGGATCTATACTGCATTTTATGCGAAGCCTTTATCAAAAAAAATTAAAAGAGGAGGGTTTTGAAATTCAATTTATAGCAAAAGTAAATGGAAAAGAAACCGCCATACCATTAAAGAATTTTTACGGCGCTGTAAATTATATGATGGATGACAGCAGCAACACGGTTGATATTTTGCCACGGCAAAAAGATGTGGCAGTTATTTACAAAAATGAACCTTCATCCGATTTATACCTTGCAGCAAATACCGATGCATCCCCAAAATTTCAGCTTTCCATGCTGTATTTTTTGCCTGATGAATCTTTAAATATTGAGCAAAACGGATTTTATTATGAGCAAAATGATATTACCATAACCGGTTACTGGGCATGGGAAAAAGTTGCTGATATGGTGCCATACGATTATAACTTCAAAGCAATTTCTGCGCCGGTAAAAAAAGAAGAAGTTGTCATAGCGCCGGTTTCAGAGCCTGTAAAACCAGTTGCAGATATTGTAAAAGTAAAAGAAGATCCATTAACCGCCGTTACCTGGAAAGTTGATGAAAGCAGGGTAATTGATGGTAACAGTATGCTTTATTACAAAAGAGGCGAAACAGCAAACAGCATTAACTTCGATAAAGATTTTTACAAATTCAATGCAGATAATACCGGTGTATATTCTTTTAACGGGCAAGATTATAAGTTCACCTGGAAATATGGAGATGCTGAAAAAACAAAAATTGAAATGACGGTTTTATATCCATCGCCGCTTATTGTTAACCTTGAAAATGTAACGCTTACAGCAACTTCTTTAAAATATACCCGTTTGCAAAAAGTGAACGGATTGAATTTTATAGCAATTGAATCCAGGTCAATAAAATAATGCAGCAGTAAATTATTTGCCCATTACTTTTTCCCATAACTCGGGTATCCTTTTTACCCAAACGAGTTCCCTGGATTTTTCTTTTGCTTCCAGTATCGGAGAACCTAAATAAGTTTTGCCTCCTTGCACATCTGAACCAACACCACTTTGCCCGTAAATCACTGCATTTTCGCCAATGGTTAGCGTTTTGCTTACGCCTACCTGGCCCCATAAAGTAACACCATCTTCTAAAGTTACCACGCCTGCAATACCAACCTGCGCTGCCAGCAAACAGTTTTTGCCTAATACCGTATCATGCCCAATATGTACCATGTTATCCAGTTTGCACCCCCTGCCAATAATGGTGTCATGACTCACACCACGATCAATGGTGCAGCCTGCGCCTATTTCCGCAAAATCTTCGATAATCACTCTGCCGCAATCAGGCATTTTTTTGTACCATAATTCACGATCTTTTTTGGTGTTATAATAAAAAGAATTGCTGCCGATAACGGTGCCTGCTTGAATAACAACATGATCACCAATAATACAATGATCCATGATAGTTACATTAGGATGTACGATGGTATTTTTTCCGATGATTACATGATTACCAATAAATGCATTTGGATAAACAAAACTTCCTTCACCTATCACTGCGGTATCGCTGATCATTTTTGTTGATGGTTCAAAAGGGCGGAAGTGATTTGCAATTTTACAATAAGCTTCAAACGGATTTTCAACAATCAGCAATGCTTTGCCTTCGGGTATATTTGTTTCTTTATTAATGATGATAAAACTGGCAGCACTGTTTAAACACTTGTCGTAATATTTCGGATGGTCAACAAAAACAAGATCCCCTTTTTCAACCTTGTGTATTTCGTTAATACCGGTTGCAGCTTGTTGCGTGTTGCCAATTAATTTTGCATCAATGAATTCAGCGATCCATTGCAATGAAACAGGAGATGGAAATTGCATAATCAAAAAATTTCTGCAAAGGTACATCGCTTTACTTTTATGTGCCTTTATCATCAAAACTTTAAAAAAGCCATTTACAAAGTTAATTTGGATAAAATATTTTAAATTTTTTTTCATGAAAAATATTTCAAAACAGAGTGTACATACATGCGTAATTTGAAAAGATGATAGCATGTAAAAAGGCCACCATTATTTTTATAACTTAATTACACTATCTTCTGAAACATCGATGAATAAAGGCTTTAATGCCTTTTCGATTTTCAACTCAATAAAAATGAGAATCAATAAATTGAATTTATCTTTTTTTTTGGAGCCTGAGTTTATTGAAAATGCTGTACCCTTATCCACAGCCATAAATAAAATGTGAATAAAATAGTTTGCTAAAATTTTTTAGTTAGCAAAAATTATTTTTAATATTGTGAAGGGAATTTGGTTCCCGGTACTTACTAACCCATATATATAGCAAAGCTCGACCGTTACAAGTCGGGCTTTATTTTTACAAATAAACCATTCTCAATTTTAAAATTCATGTAAATGAAAATTTACGAAACGATACAAAACAAATTTTTTATCAGCACCGATAAAGCCAAACTTGATATTGATACCATTCACAGTTATTTATGCAACGAAAGTTATTGGGCAAAAAATATTCCCTTACAAACTGTTCAAAAAAGTATTGATGGTTCTTTTTGTTTCGGAGTATTTGTAACAGAAAACTCAATTACAAAACAAATTGGTTTTGCAAGAGTAATTACAGACTGTGCAACTTTTGCATATCTGGCAGATGTTTTTATTATTGAAACTTACAGAGGAAAGGGACTTTCAAAATGGCTCATGAAAACAATTATGGAATGCGCAGATCTGCAGGGCATGCGCCGCTGGTTACTGGCAACCAAAGATGCACATGGTTTGTATTTACAATTTGGTTTTACAGCCATCGATAAACCAGAACGTATCATGGGTTTTAAACCATTTGAAACATACCCTGAAATCAACTCGTAATTATATCCTTAACTTGCAGCCTAAATTATGATACATGCTTAAATCAATGACAGGTTTTGGAAGAGCGGAACAAACGGTAGGGGAAAAAACATTTTTAGTAGAAATTAAGGCGCTTAACGGAAAACAATTTGAATTGCAGTTAAGGTTGCCGCCATTGTTAAGACCATACGAATTTGAAATACGCAACACCTTGCAGGAGCAACTCATCCGGGGCACTATTGATTGTATGGTTATCATCAAGCAAAACGGCACATCAAAACCGGTTAACATTAATACCGATTTAATAAAAGCATATTACAACCAGATAGAAACCTTGGCCGGCGAATTAAAAATTGATACCAACTCTGTATTAAGTGCTTTGTTGCGTTTGCCGGAAGTGGTAACACCCACCAATGATATTTTAAGTGAAGGCGATTTTGTGGAGTTCAGTAAAGTATTATCAGAAGCATTGGCAAATTTAAACCAGCACAGAAATGATGAAGGTGCCGTTTTGGAAAAAGACCTTTTACTCCGCATCAGTAATATCAAAGAGCAGGAAGAAGCCATATTGGTTTTAGAACCCAACCGAATGAAAAGAATTAAAGAAGAAATTCATCAGTTGCTGGAGAAACATGTAGGTAAAGAAAACTACGATAACAACCGCATGGAGCAGGAGTTGATTTATTATATGGAGAAGATTGACATACACGAAGAACAGATAAGGCTTCGCCAGCATTGCGAGTATTTTGAATCAATCATTAATGAAACTGAAGAAGGCAAAGGTAAAAAGCTATCTTTTATTTTACAGGAAATTGGCCGTGAGATTAATACAACCGGTAGCAAGGCTTACGATGCCGATATACAAAAGTGTGTGGTTAAAATGAAGAACGAGCTGGAGAAGGCAAAGGAACAGGTGTTGAATATTTTGTAAAGCGAGTTTAAGTAAATAATGATAAAGCATTTTTTGGTAATGAAAAGAATAGCGGGAAATAAATTTCAATTTTTATTGTTGTTCATTGCTTGTTGCCTGTTCATTAATTCATGTACACAAATTGAAATTTTTGAAAAGGATACGGCAATACCGGATTATAAATGGCAAGCGGGCTTTGCTGCCAAAGGCGAATTTGTAATTGCCGACACCATTTCGCCCTACAACATTTACCTGGTACTGCGCCATACCGATGCATATCAGTATAATAACCTTTGGCTAAACATTGGTTTGCAACCGCCGGGCGATAGTATGCATGTGCAAAAAGTAAATATTTATTTGGGTGATGATGCCAATGGCTGGGAAGGCGCTGGTATGAATGATATATGGGAAGTTCGCAAATTACTGAATGGCGATGCCCGCCGGTTTAAACAGCCCGGTAAGTACAGTTTTACTATAAACCAGATTATGCGTGACAATCCTTTACTACACATTATGAGCGTTGGCTTGCGTATTGAAAAAAAGAAAGATTAACAAAGCCTTTAACACAAATACAGCCGTAACCCGTTTTTTACAAAAGATTTCTTATTTTGCATATTATGAAAATGAAATTATCTGCCCTCATAGTTTTGATTTTAATTACCAGTAATGTAAAAGCCCAATCTCAAGATTTTGAATATGTACAAAAAGGTGAATTTGGAGTTACAGTTGGCCTGGCACATTACTTTGGCGATTTAAATACAAGGGTTGGCCTTAACCGCCCCAAACCTGCACTGGGCCTGTTTTTTAGAAAACAGTTTGGTAATTATGTGGGGTTAAGGTTAAGTGCACATTATGCCCAGCTTGGTTACAGCGACATTTACAGCAAAAACGAATACCAGAAAACAAGGAACCTGAGTTTTAATACAAACATCTGGGAAGTAGCACTACAGGGCGATTTTAATTTTTTTAAATTTGTACCAACCAACCCCGATTATGGCTTTACTCCTTACATAACATTAGGCATTGGCGCATTTACATACGATCCTTATGCTTACACAAACGGCGAAAAAGAATATTTACGCCCATTGGGTACCGAAGGCCAGTTGATTGGCTACAAGGGCCGCAAGCCATACAATACACTTGCCATCTGCATTCCACTTGGAGTGGGAGTAAAATACAACCTAAGCGAAAAAATAAATTTCTCTTTTGAAATAGCTCACCGCTTTACTACTACTGATTATTTAGATGATGTAAGCACAACTTACGCCGGTGCTTCTAGTTTTACGCCCTTATCAAAAGCCGCATTGCTGCAGGATAGGTCGGTTGAAATCGATCCGGATCGCCCATTAGGTATTGCGGGCCGCCAGCGTGGCTTTAGCAAACAGAGAGATCAATATATTATTGCCGAAGTGGGTTTAACATATAATATCAGCACATACAGGTGTCCTTCTGCTAAATAATTTACGGCTTCCTTTTTTAAAAACTTCAAGATTGATATTGCAAGAAATTATTATCTACTTCTGAAGAGAAAGGCATGTATAAGGTTTTACCCATTCCACTAAAATAGAAACCAATTAACATCAAATAAACAAGGAACATTATCTGGTAGTACAAAGTTTTTCTATTGCAATTTTTCTACCCTACAATATTTAAAATTGCTTTTTACTTCCCATCTCCAAACAACAAATTCTCCCCACCACCCAAAGCCGATTTTTTCCCCAAATGCTCATAAGCCTTTGCAGTAGCTTCTCTTCCACGTGCGGTGCGTTGTAAAAAACCTTCCTGAATTAAAAATGGTTCGTACACTTCTTCCAGCGTGCCCACTTCTTCTCCAACCGCAGTTGCAATGGTGGTAATGCCAACAGGTCCGCCTTTAAATTTGTCAATGATGGTGTGTAGTATACGGTTGTCCATTTCATCCAAACCATGCTTATCTACATTTAATGCTTTTAGTGCATGCTCGGTAATGGCTAGGTCAATAGTGCCGTTGCCAATAACCTGTGCAAAATCACGTACCCGGCGCAACAGGCCATTTGCAATACGTGGCGTACCACGGCTGCGGCCTGCAATTTCTGCAGCAGCATCGCTGGTAATTTTAGTGTTTAATATTTTTGATGAACGGAGTATGATATTTTTAAGCGTAACAGCATCGTAATATTCTAACCGGCTTTTTATACCAAAACGTGAAAGCAACGGTGCGGTTAACAAACCACTTCTGGTAGTAGCGCCAATTAGAGTAAAGGGGTTCAGATTAATTTGTACACTACGTGCATTGGGCCCGCTGTCAATCATAATATCAATGCGAAAATCTTCCATGGCGGCGTACAGGTATTCTTCTACCACGGTACTAAGCCTGTGTATTTCATCAATAAATAAAACATCGTTTGGTTCCAGGTTGGTAAGCAAGCCTGCCAGGTCGCCGGCTTTTTCAATTACAGGGCCGCTGGTTTCACGTATGCTTACACCCAGCTCGTTGGCTACAATGCGTGATAAGGTTGTTTTTCCCAACCCCGGCGGACCATGAAACAAAATATGATCCAAAGCTTCGCCACGCATTTTGGCCGCTTTTATAAAGATGGTAATATTATCAATGATCTGGCTCTGGCCCGAAAAATCGTCAATAGCTGCAGGCCTGATGGTATTTTCAAATTCTTTCTCAGCAGAATTCAAAAATTCAGAATCATTATTTAAATTCGGGTTGGCCATGAACATTTTTTTTGAGAGTTGTAAAACTAATCATTAATCACTAAAAATTTTTTTATGAAAATCGGAATTCTAGGTAGCGGCCTGGTAGGTCGTGTATTGGGAACTGCATTTATTACCGAAGGTAACGAAGTAATGCTGGGCACCCGGGATGTTACAAAAGAAGAAGTTACAAAATGGCTTGCAGCAAATGCAGGAGCAAATGCAGGAACTTTTGAAGAAACGGCGGCCTTTGGCGAACTGCTGGTACTGGCAGCATCAGGCGATATTATGGCCGATGTAATAAACGCCGCAGGATTACAAAATTTTAATGGCAAAGTTGTTATTGATGCTACCAATCCTATTGACCATACAAAGCCACCGGTTAATGGAGTACTGCCGTATTTTACAACAACGGATGAATCGCTGATGGAACAATTGCAAAAACTTTTACCCGAAGCAAAACTGGTAAAAGCATTCAACAGCGTAGGCAATGGCTTTATGTACAAACCCGATTTTAACGGCGTAAAACCAACAATGTTCATTTGTGGTAATGATGAGGATGCAAAAAAAACAGTTACTAAAATACTGGATGCTTTTGGCTGGGAAACTGAAGACGTGGGTAAAGTAGAAGCTGCCCGTGCTATTGAACCGCTTTGCATACTATGGTGCTTACCAGGCATTTTGAATAACCAATGGACCCATGCATTTAAACTGCTGAAAAAATAGCCTAGGAAACCAAATGCAGCATTGTCATACAATGCTGACAATGGCTGACCTCCCAAACCATCATTTCGCCATTAATCAAAAGGAACCCGAAATTCCTTATATTGAGTGGTAATTTTACAGTATGCAAAAATCAAATATCAGGTATTGGCTTTGCCAGGTAATAGGTTGGGGAGTTTGGGGCTTAATACTGCTTTATTTTAATTTCGTTGTTTTTGGCGACCGGTTTAAAGAACAGGGAGGCCAAAAAGAATATGTTATAAGCCTTTGCATACTTTTAGTGTCGGGCATATTAACAACACACCTGCTGCGGCTTATCATAAAAAAAACAAACTGGCTAAAATTTTCTTTCGATCGTATTTTTTTTATGTTCATTGTGGCGGTTGGTGCAACGGGTACTTTGTTATACTATGCCAGCGACTTTGCAGAATCTCACTCAGGATACTCTTACGATTCTTACTACCAAAACCAAAAGCTGGAAAAAGCTGTGAGAATGGAACGGGAATTTGGCCTCGATTCGCTTGCCTATTACAAAATAAATACTTTCAGTAAAGATACTTCTGTAAAAAAAGGCATTTCTGAAATAAAAAAAACCACCGGTTGGGTACGTAATAAAAAAGGTGATTGGGTGTACGAAAACAAATCAGACCTGGTTGGTATTTACTACAATTTATTGCTTATTGCCATCTGGATGCTCATCTACATTGTTTATCATTATGTAGAAAAAAACAGGAAGGATCAACTGGATCGGTTAAAACTGGAATCAACAGTAAAAGAGCTGGAATTAAAAACCATCAAATCGCATATCAACCCTCATTTTATTTTTAACTCGCTCAACAGCATCAGGGCCTTGGTAGATGAAAATCCCCAACGGGCCAGGAGAGCCATTACCGAGTTAAGCAACATACTGCGAAGCAGTATGCAAGCCGAAAAATCGGAAACAGTAACGCTGGCAAAAGAGCTGGATATTGTAAAAGATTACCTGGCACTTGAGCAAATGCGTTTTGAAGAAAGATTGAAAATTGAATTTGATATTGATGAAGATACTTTACAGCAACAGGTGCCACCCATGATGCTGCAAACGCTTGTTGAAAACGCCATTAAACATGGTATAAGCAAACAGGTTTTAGGCGGCGTGGTACGTGTGGTTGCTATTTTTAAAGATAATGTTATGCAACTACAGGTACAAAATACCGGCCAGTTGCTGGCAAACCCTAATGGCGAAGGCTTTGGTATAAAAAGCACGCAAGACCGCCTGAATTTAATGTACCAGGGCAAAGCTGTTTTTGAAATTAAAAACCTGGATGGTACCATGGTAGAATCTAAAGTTACCTTACCGGTAATTATTTAAAAATTACGCTAAAAAAATAAACTATGCAGAAGGCTGTAATAATTGATGATGAACGATTGGCAAGAAATGAATTAAAAAAACTGTTGCTCGATTTTCCGGAGATTGAAGTAGTTGGCGAAGCGGCAAATGCTGCTGAAGGTTTGGAAAAAATTGAGAACCTGAGCCCCGATCTTATTTTTTTAGATATACAGATGCCCGGTAAAACAGGCTTTGATATGCTTACAGAATTAGACAGTGCACCGCATGTAATTTTTACAACTGCTTACGATGAATATGCTTTAAAAGCATTTGAATTTAATGCGCTGGATTACCTGATGAAACCGGTGGAACCCAAGCGACTGGCCGATGCCATACAAAAATTACAACTGGCCGAAGAAAAAGAAATGGCCGCAACCATGGCCGGCATTAACCGTGGTATTTTAACCGATAAAGACCAGGTGTTTGTTAAAGATGGCGAACGTTGCTGGTTTGTAAAACTGGGCGAAGTAAGGTTGTTTGAAAGCGTGGGCAATTATGCCAAAGTATTTTTTGGCAGTTACAAGCCATTAATTTTAAAATCGCTGAATGCACTGGAAGAAAGGTTGGATGAAAAACTTTTCTTCAGGGCCAACCGCAAGCATATTGTAAACCTGCGTATGATTGAAAAGATTGAACCTTATTTTAATGGCGGCCTTTTATTGGAACTGCAGGGGGGCGAAAAAATTGAAGTAAGCCGCAGGCAGGCGGTAAAGTTTAAGGAGATGATGAGTCTTTAATAATGAAGAATTAAAAATGAAAAATTAAAAATGAAGAAATTTATCTTAACTATATCGGCAGGCCTTATAAGCCTGCTTTCTTTTGCTCAGAAAATTGATAAAATTATTAATGCTGCAGAAGTTGAGCGTATAGAAAAAATACTTGCTGCCGATGATATGCAGGGCCGCAAAACCTTTACACCGGGCATTGATAAAGCCGCTGATTTTATTGCTGCCGAATTTGCAAAAAGCAAACTGAAATATTTTGGCACGGCATCAAATTATTTTCAGGAGATAACCATGATTAAAGCAAAACCCTTGGCAATAACAGGTTTACTGGGCAGCGATTCTTTAAATAAAAATAATGTGGCTGCCAATACCACTGCTGCATCAATTGATATCAACACGCTGAAAGATTTTGAAATTAAGATTGTAAAAGGCAGTGATGATTTTAATAAAACCGTTTTTCCTTTGTTTGATCTTGAAAAAAATATCATCGTATTGGTTGATACGGCCCACAGCCGCCGCTTTAAAAGTATGCAGCGGTTTACAGGTAATGCAAAATTTGCATCTTCCGTATCGCAAATATTTATTTTAACAGGTAACTTAAATGCTGCAACAATACAACTGCATATAAAAAATGAATTAACAGAGCAGCATTTAAAAAATGTGGTGGGTATTATACCGGGTAAAAGTAAAAAAGATGAGTACGTTGTGTTTGCCGGGCATTACGATCATTTGGGTATTGGAAAACCCGATACAAAAGGCGACAGTATTTACAACGGTGCCAACGACGATGCTGCCGGCACCACGGCTGTAATGATGCTGGCAAAATATTTCAGCAAAATAAAAAATAATGAACGCACGTTGATTTTTGTAGCATTTACTGCCGAAGAAATTGGTGGCTTTGGCAGCCGTTATTTCAGCAAACAACTGAACTCCGATAAAGTAATGGCCATGTTTAATATTGAAATGATTGGCACCGAAAGTAAATGGGGCACCAACAGTGCTTACATAACCGGTTACGAAAAAAGCGATATGGGCAAAATACTGCAGGCTAACCTTATCGGTTCTAAATTTAAATTTGAACCCGATCCCTATCCCAAACAAAATTTATTTTACCGCAGCGATAATGCAACCCTTGCTGAGCTGGGCGTTCCGGCGCATACCATCTCCACATCAAAAATGGAAGAAGCTCCCAACAACGAACCCAACTACCACAAACAAAGCGATGATATTACCACGCTCGATATGAACAATATGGCCGAAATTATTAAAGCCATCGCTATCAGCAGTAAAACAATTGTAAGTGGTAATGATACGCCAACGAGGGTAGTGCAGGAGAAAGAGTAATTTGTAAATTGAGCTTCGGTTTTACTCCCAATCATCTTGCGCCGATATAAACTGTAGCTGCTACAAACAGGCTTAAACAAACAACAACTGGCTTTAAGCTGTTTCTTTCTCAGCAACGTTTCTTTGCTAAACTTAGCCCAAATAAAAAGGTAACAGCTCTTCAAAGAGTTGTTACCTTTTTATATTTATTCACATTTTGGTTTACTGCTTCTTAGCCTCCACCGGTTTGCCTGAAAGATATTTATCAAAGAATTTATCCATTGCCTTGTAAAAATCCAGCCGGTTATTTTCATTATGAAAGCCGTGGCCTTCATCATTTTTAACCATATAATCAACCGCTACTCCACGCTTCTTTAATGCTTCTACCATCTGGTCGCTTTCGGCTTTATTAACCCGTGGATCGTTTGCACCCTGCGCAACAAACAACGGCGTTTTAATATTGCCTGCATGTAAAACCGGCGATGCTGCAGCCAGTAATGCACTGTCTTTTACAGGGTCGCCCACCATTTCATAAAACATGGCTTTGTAAGGCTCCCAATAGGGTGGTATGGTTTTCATGAAAGTGAACATGTTTGCCACGCCTACATAATCAACCGCACAGGCATACAGATCGGGTGTGAACGTAACTCCGGCCAGTGTGGCGTAGCCGCCGTAACTGCCGCCGTAAATGGCCACACGTTTTGGATCGGCAATGCCTTCCTTTTTAAGCCACTCTACTCCATCTGTTATATCATCCTGCATGGTTTTGCCCCATTGTTTCTGGCTTTTTAACCAAAATTCTTTTCCATAACCGGTAGAGCCACGGAAGTTCATTTGCAAAACTGCATAACCCCGGTTTGCAAACATTTGTGCTTCGTTGTTAAAACCCCAGTCGTCTCTTGCCCAGGGGCCGCCATGCGGATTAATAACAACCGGCAAATTTTTAGCCTCGTACCCTTTGGGTAAAGTAAGATATGCATGAATCGTTAAGCCATCTCTTGATTTGTATTCAACAGGTTTCATGGTAGCCATATTATCTTCTTTCAGCCATGGGAAAGCATCGCCAAGGAATTTGGTATCGCCGGTTTTTTTATCGAAGAAATAATATTTTGCGGCTAGTTTATCATTACCGGTCCAAACAACAAATTTATCTTCATCGTTGTTGTTACCGTAAATGCCGATCTCGTAACCTTTAAATTTATCTTTCATTTTTTGATAGTCAGCCTCTGTTTCTTTATCTAAAAAATGTTCTTCCCTTTTCCATGAAGTGAAATTTACCATGGTTAACACCTTGCGCTTTTCAGAATAACTAAGCCCATCCACATCATACTCCGGATTGCTGTAAATTTCTTTTACCTCTTTCCTGGCAGCCAGGTCATATTCCACAATCGCTGTTTTATCTCTTCCGATATTACTGGATACATAAATATTCTTATTGTCAAAACCAAAGAACTGAATGGCGAACTGATCTTTATAGGTGGTAGTAAGAAATGAATCGAATGGAGCAGCTTCTGTTGCACGCTGGTAGTAGGTTGTGTTTACGCCATCTGTTTTTGAAGCTAGCCTGATGATACCTGTATGATCAGTAAACCAGCTATCGTAATTTTTATCATTCTGATATAAAACTTTCAGTTCACCGGTTTCAATATTGATGCTGTAGGGATCAAAATATTTTGCATCTCTTTTATTTAAACCGATCATCATTTCTTTCTCTTTGCCGGCAACATTACGCCATGCATCAAATATTTCGGTACGCACTTTCGGAAAAGGCGTTAACGCTTTCAAATCTTTACCATCACTTCCAACGGAGAACATTTGAAAATTTTCATCGCCGCCAACATCCTGCAGGTAAACAATTCGATTGCCTTTCCACTGATACTGGTAAATATTACGCACGGTATCATTGGTTACGGGCATACCAACACTGTCGGATATTTTTTGTACAAATACGTTAGTGTGCCCGTTGTGCGGACTCAGGTAAGATGCATATGCTCCATCAGGGGAAATGCGCCAACCGAATTTTTCGGGATTTTTAAAAAAGTCTTCTACTGCAATTTTAGGAGCTTTTTCTTCGGGCCTGGTGCCACATGCCGCAAACAGTAAGGGTAGCAATGCCAGTAATACAAACAATTGTCTTTGCCTTAATTTCATCATAATTAGTTAGTTTAAAAATTAAAAAAGATAGATAAGGGATTGGATGTAAAGGTTGCAGTAGTCAGTGGGAACGAATCATCAAGATAATATCTTTTTGTACAAAAAAAGAATCCCCGCTTGCGGGGATATATAATGTATTGTTAAACGATGATTGAATACTGCGCATTGGTTGGTGTGCCTACTAACTGAAATGTTGCAAAACAAAAGTGCTTAAAAATTAGTAAGTAAACTCAGCAAAAATTAAAAGTTTGTAGTATACTCCTCAAAAGTTTGTGCTTTAAAGTTTCTACTACGTAATTAAAGCCCAATAAAGATTTCCTGTACAAGAGTGCGACGCCACCGCAGCCAAATAGATTATCCAAAGCCGGGCTCCAAAAAAAATTACACCTTCACCGCCACACTATGCACGGCAGCGGCCATTTCTTTTATAAGATTGGGATCTTTTTCAATGGCATTGCCTACCACAATCACATCGGCACCGGCCTTGCAGTTTAGGTAAGCTTTTTCGGGTTCAATAATGCCGCCGCCAACAATAAGCGGTGCTTCAATTACGCTGGCTACTTTAGCAATCATGTCTTCGCTGATGGCACGTTTGGCGCCGCTGCCGGCATCCATGTAAATAAGTTTCATGCCCAGCATTTCGCCGGCCATGGCGGTACACATGGCAATTTCGTTTTTATCGGCCGGTAAGGGCGATGCGTTGCTGATGTAGGAAACCGTTGTGGGTGCACCACCATCAACCACCATATAACCGGTACTTAAAATTTCGAGTCCGCTTTGTTTTACCAGCGGCGCACTTATTACGTGCTGGCCAATAAGCATATCGGCATTGCGACCACTTATGAGCGACAGGTATAAAAGTGCATCGGCATATTTGCTAACCTGGTTGGGGCTGCCTGGAAAAAGTATAACCGGAATATTGCAACTGCGTTTTATCAATTGCACACATTCATCTAAATAATTGGAGATAACAAGGCTACCGCCCACCAAAAAATAGTCAACCCTGGCTGCTACGGCCATATCAATCAATGGCAGCAGGTTGCTGTTGTTTACCTTATCAGGATCGATAAGTACAGCAAATGATTTTTTATGCTGTTGCTTTCGCTCCACCAATGAATGGTAAATCCCTTTAATCATCTTTTCCGGTTGGTTTCATGCAAAAATGTGTAAAAAATAGTTATTATCGAAAAATAAGACTCTTTAAAAACGTAATAGGCTGCAAATTCGTACTTTTTCTGCTTAATTTTGGCCTATGCCCGATATTAGTTACGAGATAAAGTTTAAAACGGCCCGAAGTGGAGGCAAAGGAGGCCAGAATGTGAACAAGGTAGAAACCATGGTGGAGGGCTATTGGCATATAGCATCATCGGCATTGGTAGATGAGGAGCAAAAGCAATTACTGTTGGAAAAACTGGTTAACAAAGTTAATTCTGAAGGGTTTTTATTAGTAAAAAGTCAGGCAGATCGCAGTCAGCTAAGCAACAAGCAGGATGTGATTGAAAAAATGAATGTGCTGGTAAACAAGGCACTTATAAAACCCAAACCACGCAAGGCAACCAAACCAAGCAAAGCCGCCAAAGAAAAACGCATTGAAGTAAAGAAACGGGTGGGCACATTAAAAGATTTTAGAAAAAAGATTGGCAGAGAAATCTGGTAAACGGAGCAATCATAATTACATCTTTTGGGTTAACTTAACCCGTTGGCGGATTTAATTTAATTAGTCCCGTTAGGGACAACAGATTGGTAGAAAATACATAAGAACGTAAATTAAATGCCGTAGGCATCATAGAAAATCTCAGGTATCTATCATGCCTACGGCATTTTTAACCATAATTTTAATTATTCTACCAATCCTGAGCCTCTACGAGGCATTAAAGAATTAACTCCCTCAAAAGGCTAACTTATTATTCGCATCACGGTTCATTATTTCAACTATATTAAAAATTATAAAGGTAAATTTGAAGCTTAAATTTAAAATATAGTTGAGCGGTATTAAAAAATTAGCAGGACAAACTTTGTGGTACGGCGTACCCACCATTGCAAGCCGCTTTCTGGGGTATTTGATGAATATGGCTTTGCCTTTTTTTGTTACCATGCCCGAAAAAACTGCCGATCTGGTGCAGGTTTATACCATCATCCCTTTTTTAAATGTATTGTATGCCTATGGTTTGGAAACGGCTTATTTCCGTTTTTCTCAAACCCACGATAAACAAAAACTGTACAACACACTTTCGCTTTCGCTTTTATTCAGCAGTATTTTGTTTACGCTGCTGTTGCTGCTTTGCAAAAATTCACTCATCAACGTTGCCGATCTAAACCAGCATCCCGATTATATATTGTGGATGATCGCCATTATTGCGGTTGATAATTTAAACACCCTGCCCTTTGCCAAACTACGGCAGGAGAACAGGCCGCGGCGCTATGCATTTGCCAGGGTGGCCGGTATTGTTTTAAATGTAAGTGTGGTTATTTTGTTTCTGGGTGTTATTCCAAAAATACTGGAATCAAATCCTGATAGTTTTTTAAAAAATATCTACAATAAAGATATTGGCCTTGGGTATTACCTGCTGGGTAATCTTTGCGGCAGCCTTTTTACATTAGTGGTTCTTTCAAAAGAAATAAGGCAGATAAAGATCCGTTTTGATTTTACACTGTGGAAAGAAGTGATGCGTTACAGCGCCCCATTAATTATTGTTGGTTTGGGTGGTATGGTAAACGA
>JANMBZ010000005.1:0-6696 GCA_031360765.1 Chitinophagaceae bacterium | reverse complement strand
GTTCGAACCCGTGTGCTCCCACTAAGAAAAAGGGTTTCAAGAAATTGAGACCCTTTTTTTATTCACTTAATTATCAAAAATTTCAAACAAAATTTAGTGTAACAATAGAGAAACTCAGTGGTTTAGAGCATCCCGATTTATAATCGGGAGGGTCCGCGGTTCGAACCCGTGAGCTCCCACAAAGAAAAAGGGTTTCAAGCAATTGAAACCCTTTTTTATTATTATAATTTCAAAAATATCTATTCATATCCATCTTCGTAAAACCCTCCGCTAACCACTTACCATTTTATGTTAATGCAATTTTTAACCATCAACTTTTGGGCTGTAAAATATATCTGCCCCCAATCGTAATTAACCCTCGCTAAAAACACATGATGTGTGATACATGTAACTTTTTACCAGCCTTGTGTAATATTAAGGGGTAAACTAAATGCACCTTTGCACTGCCACCGGTATTTCCATTATTCATCTGCCAAATTTAAATACATGAAAGACTTTACCCCATTATACTCCTGCATTTGCAATAGTAATAATTTTTCTCCGGTAAAAACTCTGGCAATTAACCCGGTGGTACAGGTGTTATTGCTGGCTAAATCAGCCACGTCGCATCCCTAAAACAAAAACATTACTACCCGCTACGAATCTGCATTATGAGCATCATATTTTTTAACCAATTTAATCAACATTAAAAAAACAATCAGTATCATGAAAACAAAAATACTATTGCTGGCCACATGCGCAGCCTTATCAGTGGCAGCGTTTTTAGGAGGTTGCAAAAAAGATGATTTTGTACAGGTGGATGGAGTATGTCCGCTTGTGGTATCAACCGATCCTGCAAATGGAGCTACCAGTGTTGCTCTTAACAAAGTAATTACGGTAACTTTTAATGAAGCCATGAATCCGGCAACCATTACAACTTCATCCATTACATTAACGGGAGCCACTCCGGTTACAGGTGTAGTTACATATAATGGGGTAACAGCTACATTTACGCCAACAAGTCCACTGGCCATTAACACTACATACACAGGCAGGGTTACCACCGCAGTTAAAGACGTAAACGGTAATGCATTGCAAACTGATTATGTATGGACCTTCAGTACAGGTTCAACATTATCGCCTGTTGTGATCGCTACAGATCCTGCAAACAACGCAACAGGAGTTCCTCTTAATAAAACAATAACTGCAACATTTAATATGCCAATGGATCCATTGACAATTAATGCAACAACTTTTACATTAAAGCAGGGAGCAACAACCATTGCTGGTGTTATTACTTATAGCGGTACAACTGCATCGTTTACACCAGTTACGCCCCTTACGCTTAATACCGTTTACACGGCAACTATTACAACCGGTGCAAAAAATACAGTGGGTACTGCATTGGCCAGTAATTATGTATGGTCATTTACAACAGGTTCTGTTACAGCGCCAACTGTAATTTCCACTGATCCTGCAAATAACGCAACATCTGTTGTGTTGAATAAAATAATTACTGCTACGTTCAGTGAGGCTATGGATCCTTTAACGATTAACGCAACCAGCTTTACTGTTATGCAGGGAACAACTGTAATTGCTGGCACAGTTAGTTACAGTGGTACAACTGCATCCTTTAGACCAACGGTTAATCTTTTGCCAGGTACTGTTTACACAGCTACCATTACAACAGGAGCTAAAAATGTAGCCGGTACTCCATTAGCAAATAATTATGTGTGGTCATTTACAACCGGAACAGCAGTTTCTCCCGCAGTCATATCAACCGACCCGGTAAATAATGCTACCGGTGTAGCACTTAATAAAATAGTTACAGCCACTTTCAATATGGCCATGGATCCATTAACAATCAATGCTACTACATTTACCATCAAGCAGGGAGCAACCGCTGTTTTAGGTGTAGTTAGTTATAGTGGTTCCACCGCTTCTTTTACACCGGCAGTTGCTTTTACAATCAATACAGTATATACAGCTACCATTACCACAGGTGCTAAAAATGTTGCAGGTACGCCATTGGCAAATAATTATACCTGGACTTTTACAACCGGAAACAATCTGGCACCAACAGTTATTTCAACCGATCCCATCAGTAATGCAGTTAATGTGCCCCTTAGTAAAGTGATTACGGCAACTTTCAGTATGCCCATGGATCCGTTGACGATTAATTTTACCACTTTTACTTTAAGCAGGGGTGGTACACCGGTTGCAGGAACAGTTACTTACAGTGGCAGCACGGCTTCCTTTACACCTGCTACTCCTCTTTTAATAAATAGTAATTATACAGCCACTATTACTACTGGAGCTAAAAATGTTGCAGGTACTCCATTGGCAAATAATTATGTGTGGAGCTTTACTACAGGTACAACTCCTGGTCCCGGCCCGGTTGTTCTGGGAACAGCTGCCCGTTTCGGAATTTTAGCCGGAGTGGGAGTTAGTAACCAGGCTGGTTTCAGCATAATAAATAATCTGGATGTAGGTATTTATCCGGGTGTACGTTCTTCAGTTACAGGTTTTCCTCCTGCTGTAATTATAAATGGAGCCATCTACGCATCCGATGATATCGCACCTCCGGGTGTACCAGCTATGTTGCTGCAGGCCAAAACTGATCTTACCAATGCATATCTTGCTGCCGAAGCAGCAGTTTCTCCGGCACCGGTAACCGTATCGGGCGATCAGGGCGGTAAAACACTTGCGCCAGGTATTTATAAATCAACTTCTACCCTTTCTGTCGCTTCCGGCGATCTTACACTTGATGCACAAGGCGATGTAAATGCTGTTTGGATATTTCAGATAGCATCCGGCTTTACTACAGTAGGCGGTGCAGGAGGAAGTATCATACTTGCAGGTGGTGCACAGGCTAAAAATATTTACTGGCAAACCGGTAGCTCTGCTACCATTGGAGATTATACTTCGTTCCAGGGAAATATCCTTGCTTTAACATCTATCACGATGAACTCACACGCAACTGCAGTAGGACGTATGCTGGCCAGAAACGGATCAGTAGTTATGACCAGCACAAACATCATCATTAAGCCTTAAAACAAAAAATATGAAATTTAAAAATAAAATTAAAAGCGGATCAGGCAAAGCCTCATCTACTTACAACCTGCTAATAAAAACACTTTTTGTAAGTGCCTTTATATTAGCTGCTGCCCAAACAAAAGTTCAGGCGCAAAAAGTACAGTATTCAAAACCATCATGGTATTTTGGTGTGGTTGGTGCTGCCAATGTTAACTTTTTTGATGGTAGTACCAGGCAACTGAGTACTGAATTTGCTTCTCCGGCAACCTTTCATAAAGGAAGAGGTGTTGGTGTATATGCAGGTGGTTTAATTCAATATCGCCCCGCTAAATCGATTTTGGGTTTTATGCTACAGGGTGGTTACGACAGCCGCAGGGGAAAATTTGAACAACAAACAACTGCCTGTAATTGCCCCGCAGATCTGTCAACAAATCTTAGCTATGTTACTTTAGAGCCAAGCTTATTGCTGGCTCCGTTTAAAAATGGTTTTTATATTTATGCAGGTCCACGTATGGCTTTTACAACCGAAAAATCATTCACATACAAACAAGGCATTAATCCTGCTTTCCCTAATCAGGTACCGCCGCAGGATGTTAAAGGTGAGCTAAACAATACACAAACTACCCGTATATCTGGCCAGGTAGGCATGGGGTACGATTTCATGATGGGATCATCAACAAGCAAAACCAAATTTGTGGTTTCTCCTTTTGTTTCTTATCATCCTTATTTTGGTCAAAATCCACGTACAACCGAAACCTGGAATTTAACCACCATAAGAGCAGGTATTGCATTAAAAGTTGGCGCAGGCCATAAAATTTTACCGGTTACAGCACCGGTAATTCCTGCTGCTGTTGTATTAGACAGAGATGGAGATGGCGTTTTGGATGCTGCTGACAGGTGCCCGGATATTGCAGGTCCTGCATCATTACAAGGTTGCCCCGACAGAGATGGAGATGGTATTGCCGATATAGATGATAAATGCCCGGATGTTTTTGGAACTGCCCGTTACCAGGGTTGCCCTATTCCGGATACTGATAAAGATGGTGTAAATGATGAGTTGGATAAATGCCCTACCGTTCCGGGATTGGCCCGTTACCAGGGATGCCCGATACCAGATACCGATGGTGATGGTGTTAATGATGAAGAAGATAAATGTATCAATGAAAAAGGACCGGCTTCTAATTTTGGTTGCCCTGTTATCAGCGAAGAAATAATTAAGCGTATTAAAATAGCCGCCCAGAATATTTTCTTCCAGACAGCAAAATCAACTTTGCTGGCTAAATCATTTCCTAAATTAAATGATGTAGTTAGTATTTTAAAAGACAATGCTTCTTTTAAATTACAGATTGACGGGCATACAGATTTTGTAGGCAACGATGCGTACAATCAAACATTGTCTGAGGAAAGAGCTGCTTCGGTAAGAGCTTACCTTGTAAGCCAGGGTGTTGCCGAAAGCCGTATTACTTCTGCAGGATATGGAGAGAGCAGACCCGTAGCAGATAATAATACTGCTGCAGGTAAAGCTAAAAACAGAAGAGTGGAAATGACTTTAAGAAATTATTGATAGCTTATAAATATGATAACCAAAAAAGCCTTCGTTTTAAACGGAGGCTTTTTTTGTAGTAACAAAATGTAAAAAAAATTATCAGATATTTTCCAGGGTAAGTACCCGTTTTTGCTTTGTTTGTTTGTAAAAAGAAGGAGATAAACCAGTAACTTTTTTAAACTGGTTAGATAAATGGGCTACGCTGCTGTAGTTCATTTTATAAGAGATTTCTGTAAGGTTAAGTTCGTCATAACACAATAACTCTTTTACCTTTTCAATTTTATGGCTGATGATAAACTGTTGTATTGTGGTACCGGTCATTTCAGAAAATATATTGGCCAGGTAAGTATAATCATGGCCTAATTTTGCGCTGATATGATCTGAGTAATTTACAACCGGTAATTCCTCTGCGTAATGTACCATTTCAATGATCACATTTTTTATTTTTTCAATCAGGATAGTTTTTTTGTCTTGCAGTAGTTCCAGTCCGGATGTAAGGAGTTTGTCTTTTAGTTGATCATGTTGTTGCTGCGTAATAGGTGTAGTAATTAATACAGTTCCAAGCTCCACGCTAAGGTAGCGTATTCCCTGCTTTACCAATTCCTGCTGCACAACCAGTATGCAACGCATACTCACCATGTATTTTATATGTAATATCATTTTTTTCAGTTAGCAATTAAGCTTTGGGTTACTGATATTTTATTGATTGGGAAACACAAATATTTATTGAATACTCAATAAACGGATGTTATCTTAATTCAGTTCAGGCAAATTATGTTCCAAAGAAAAATAATGAGCGTTAATCTGTTCCATTTAAGGACTTCTGAAAAATTATATAACAATTTGGGGAAAATACACCTCCTTTATATGAATGATTATTAAACTAAAGTGCGTAGCCGGTTGGCATTGATTTTATAAAATTACAATGTTTGGCCCACTGCATTGCCTTTAGTCCGCTGTGAACTACAATAAAAAAACGATGCAACCGAAACTGGATAAATCTGAATTAGTTCTAAAAATGATAGGCTTTCTCAATCAGCAAAACTTTTTTTAGTGCCAGATTAAATTTTTCAACTTATTTTTGTCTTCCAAATATGTCAACACTCACAAATACAAAATTTCAGGAAGATACAGATACCCTTACGGTAACTGATGCTTATTGTAGCCTTATTGTATGGAACGATGATGTAAATACATTTGAATGGGTGATTGAAACCCTGATTGATGTTTGCGGCCACTCAACCGAACAGGCCGAGCAGTGCGCAATCATCATAGATTCAAAAGGCAAATACGCCGTTAAAGAAGGCAGTTACGAAATACTGAAACCACAATGCGATGCAATTACAGAACGGGGTATTAATGCCACTGTTGATGTAATGGCCAATTAATCTCATGTTTCTCCTCAGCAACGAATTATTTTTTCCGCCCTTGCACAGAGCAGATGAAGATGGTTTATTGGCTATTGGCGGCGATTTAAGTACTGAACGTTTATTGCTAGCATACCGGAGTGGCATTTTTCCATGGTATAACGAAGATGAACCCATTTGCTGGTGGAGCCCCGATCCCCGTTTTGTTTTATATCCACCCGAACTGAGAGTTAGCAGCAGTATGAAAACAGTTTTGCAAAACGGTAAATACCGGTTTACAATAAACAGGGCTTTTGAGCAGGTAATACAAAACTGTAAAACTATTTCCCGTCACGATCAGGATGGCACCTGGATTTCTCCAGCTATGCAACAAGCCTACACAACGCTGCACCAGCTTGGTTTTGCACACAGTGCCGAAACCTGGCAGGATGGCGAATTGATTGGTGGCCTGTACGGCATAAGGTTGGGCAATATTTTTTTTGGCGAAAGTATGTTCAGCCTTAAACCCAATGCCAGCAAGTTTGCTTTTATAAATTATGTAAGGCAATTGCAAAAAGAAAATGTACAATTAATAGATTGCCAGTTGCACACACCACACCTGGAAAGTTTGGGAGCAAGGATGATACCGAGAGAACTTTTTATGAACTTGCTTGTTACGAACACCCCGCAATAATTTCCTTATTTTTGCCTATACTTATAAAAAAACTGACTATGCTATTTGAATTTACAGAAGAACAATTGATGATAAAACAGGCTGCTAAGGATTTT
>JANMBZ010000218.1:0-6709 GCA_031360765.1 Chitinophagaceae bacterium | reverse complement strand
AATCAACTCTATTATGTTTGCAATGGCTTTTATGTCTATTGCATTATTCTCCTGCCAGAAAACAAGCATTGATGAATTAACACAAACGAACAATTTGCCTAAATCCAATACAGCAAATACAACCAAAAGCAATGGTGAAGTTGTAAATGGATTATCTGGTGGTACTAACGATTGTACACCTACAGTAGTATCTTTAATTGCAGGCCAACACATTGATGCAGGCTCTGTTACTGTTACAAACGATGCCAATTACATTTATGTAACTTATGCAACAACTGGCAACTGGGTACTTACTCAAACGCACTTGTATGTGGGTGCTTGTAACGGTATCCCCGTAAACAATTCCGGTAATCCCAGAATCGGGCACTTCCCTTACAGTAGCGGACATGCTAACCTTACTACATATACTTACCAGGTGCCTGTTAGTGCTCTTAATGGCTGCGGTTGTATTGCTGCACATGCTGTTGTTAGTAAATTGGATGGTTCTGGGAATGTAATTCAAACAGAAACTGCATGGGGTAATGGCACTCAAATTACCCCTGGTGGTAGCTGGGCTATGAAGTTTTCGTACTGCAATTGCAATGCAGGTACTTAGTTATTTTAGTACGTGTTTAATTATTTATGTTTCCGGCCTTTGGCCGGGAACATTTTTTTTAGTAGAAAAGGGCTAAATGAACTTTTAAAAAAAGAGTTGCACATCGGTGCAACTCTTTTTTTACCATTTTATTATTTAAAATCACGCTTCAGACATTTTTTCTTTTCCGCTTTTTTCAACACAAATATTATCTTGCCTCCTGCCTTATCCATTTCCGCCACCATTAAATCGCCGTTCCTGATATTCAGATTCAGTGCTTTTATAGCATCTTGAAAATCTATCTATGTTTATAATGGCAAAATAATTTGGACTTAATATTGGTATAATTGATATAACTATCTTTTTTATACATTCAAAAATGAATAAACCAGCGCAATCATAAAATTAAAAACGTTGTATTTGCTATTGAATTACCCAATTTTTTAATCAGCTATATTTCAGAATCATCTCCGTGCTTTCTTTTTTTAAATCCTCCATTATAACTGGATTATTCTTTAACCCGAAGCTGAGCATTTTTTTACCTTTTTCTTTTTCACCCATTTTTAAAAATATTAATCCTGCTGTGCAAAGCAGTACCGGGTTTTTACTGTTTGTAACTAAAGCGGCATTTATATAAGGTAATGCCTTATCAATTTCGTTTCGCTTATAATAAACCCAGGCAAGGGTTTCATTTACATCAATATTTTTGGGCCTGCGTTTGTACTCTGCCATGGCATGCTCCAATGCCTTATCTAAATTATTGTTTTGCAGGTAAACGTAAGCCTGTTCTTTATCTGAGTAATGGCCCATATCCGGATCGGCAATTAATGCTTTTGCATTTTTATTCATTTCATCAATCAATGCATTATTTAGGCTGGTTGCTTTATCTTTTTGCCCGGCATTATTAAAGGCATTTGCAAGGTTTTCTTTAATACCCAAATCGGCAGGCATTAATGAAGCAGCCTGTTGGTAATAATATATGGCACTGTCGTATTTTTTTTCAAAAGATGCTATACGCCCTAAACCTGCAATGGCATAAGCATAGCCGGGCCGGGCCGCCAACGATACATTATATTGAAAGGCGGCGCTATTAATTTCACCCATGTTTTCGTACAACCTGCCAAGCTGCACCCTGCACCACTCCGTTGCTTCTTCGGCAGGTATTCCTGCTGCTACAGCCAACTTCATGGCACTGATGGCACCGGGATAATCGCCATAAATTTCACGCAGATAGGCAATGCGGGAGTACGATCTAAGATCGGGCCTGATGGAAACCATTTTATCTGCCGCCTCCAGTGCCTCATTATAATTTCCCATCTCTACATGGGCATCAACCAATAAACCATAAATAAAAGCACTGTTCGAGTCAATACTTACCGCCAGCTTTGCAGTTTCCAATCCTTCTGCAAAATGATGTTGCGATAACTGCAACAACGATTTTAGCATCAATGCTTCATAATTTTTTGGCTCTTTTTCAATAATATTATTTACTGTTTTTAAAGCGGCTTTATCGTAGTAAGCAATATTGCCGCTTATTCTAGATTCTATGATATAGGCATTTGCCAACGCAAGTGCAGCCTTTGTATCGCCGGGTTTTGCTTTTAGTTTTGCTATTAAATTATCAACATTTTTTTTGGCTGCAACCCATTCGGAATTATTGCTGTTGCCTGCACGTGGCAATAAAGTATACACAGCATTATCTTCTGTACGCTGTTTGTAAGTAGCTTTTATTATTACAAAACTTACGCCTGTAACAAAAAAAAGCAGGAGTGCCAGTTGCCAGTAATTTTTTTTCATGTTGATATAATTAATGATAAAAAAAAGAGGTTACAGATTTCAGCGCATGCTACATTTAACTGCAACCTCTTTTTTAATTTTTTGTATTATCCTTTTACTACACGAAGTGTTTGTTTTACAACACCATCTTTTGATACTTTAATTGAATACACACCTGCCGGCATGCCTGTTGCATCAAAGCTTTGGGTGTAATTACCCGCAGCCTGTATTTTGTTAACAAGCATTTTTACTTCGGTACCCTGTGCATTGTAAACTGCAATTTGTACCTGCGCTTTAGTTGTAAGCTGGTATTGTACAGTAGTTTCAGTTACAAAAGGGTTAGGCGATGTTTTCATAACAACTTCCGGCACGGCCATTATAGAGCCAAAGCCATTGTTTAAGTTTGACTTGCTGTAATTGTAAGGCATGCTTGATGAGTTGGCAGCAGGTGGAGTACTACAATCGCAATTATGCGTGCCTGCCCAAGGTGTTTGCTCATAAGGGAATGTAGTTTTAAAAGCAATATCATTTTGGCCAACGCCGGTATTGTAGCTCACCACGTTTAAAAGTTGTGGAGTAACGGGGCTGGCGCTTGTTGCCGGGTTATAATCATCGTACCACAAACCAATGGCAGCTAACACTACGCCACTTACAGCCTGTAATTCTATCCTGGTTACATCATCTTCCAATCTTCTCCCGTTAGGGAAACCATCCATGTTTGGAATAAATTGTATGCTTGTATTTCCATTAAACCTTGAATCTAAAAGACCCAATACTGCTGCCTGTACCAATCCTTCTGAACTAAAATCGGAAGAGGTACGTGATGTTGCCGGTACAGCCATATTCAACCTTAACATATCGCCACCATTTGGCAAAAAATTGCTGATAAATGGTTTACCTGCTGCAAGCGGATTACCAGCTTTGCCTGTTGCCAGTTGATAAGGCTTTAAGTTAGGAACACCGGTATGAAATATGGGCCAAAGATCAACCGAACGTGGTTTGTTGGGGCCGGGTAATAACAGGCCACCAAAATTTGCTTCGCTTAATGCGGTGCCATTTAATGCTGCATTGCCTTTTAAACCATACAGACCATTTTGTCCGTTTCCAAAACCAAACTGACCTAATGAATTTTTTTGAATCCTTAATGGTGTAAATGCGGGAACGGCGCCACCAAACTGTGCATCATCCATATACAAAGCCAGTTCTGGATTATAAAAATAATTACCAAATTTGCTTAACCTCGATAAATCCTGGTAAGGTGTTAACCTGTTCCAAAGATCTTTATCGCCTACCGGAATTACGGCTTCGTTGGTTAAAGGCATACCCAGCCGGGATACCTGAATCCAGGGGCCCGAGTGTTCCTCATAAGTTTCTTTGTCATCTTTATTAGCAAGTTCATCATCAGATTTTGTAACATCATTAAGTACCGTAATTTTTTGACGGCTTGCAGATGCCCAAACACCAATTACAAAATTGGGATCGAGAATATTTGCAGACTGGCTAAGGCTTTTATGCTCTTTCTGTAAAGTGCTTATATCCACTTCCAGTGCAATGGTAGATACGTTTAAACATTTTAATCCATCTTCTGAATGGGTTGGTCCCTGGCGTGGGGCATCGCCCAAATCAAAAATTCCGCCAAGGTCAACAAAAAACGGATCATCAACAGGGCCACAAAAAACCCTTTCGCCGCTGCTGGCAGTTTTAATAGCAGCATTCATCAGGCTTTCGTAGCTCGATGCTCCTAAACCAACACCCGACTTTATTGACCTGTCGCCAATATTTGGCGGTGGCACAATACCGTTGGTTACAATGGTGCTGAATTTTTTTCCACCATCCATACTTCTTTCTAAAGTATAAGTTGTTTTCAGGTTTTCTTTACCCAGGCGAATGTTGAAAAAGGTAGATGGATCTTCATTTTGCCTTTTAAAACTAAAGCGATAAATAATATCATCGCCTTGTGTGCCGGTGTTATTATCTACATGTATTTCGTAACGTACATTCTCACTAAAATGGCTGAAATTAGGGCCTCCCTGTGGTAATTGAAAAGGAATGTAGTTTGCAATGAGGATGATTTTGTTAGGATTTGATGGACTTTTAAAAGCGTACACATCGGTATTATCTGCCATTGGGTCGTCGGCAATCATAGGTGCTTCCCTGTGGCTTGAAGCCCACACAGGAAAAGTGTTAACAATCATTGCAAAAAGCATGATTGAGGCGTAAATCTTTTTTTTCATACATTTAAAAATTTAAAAGTGATTGTAAATTTTCATGTATTGATTGAAGAAGGCTTAAGTAGGCAGTTTTTTACAGTATTAGGATTGGCATGCTTTATCAGCTACGAAATAAATGTTTAACAGGATTTAACTTTTATTTACAGGTTGCTGATTAATATTAAGCAGGTTAATGGTTGGCGGATGAATTTTGGAGGAGGCTGTTTTAGGTTATACCATTCTTTGGCAATACAATTAAAAAAATCAGCAACAATTAATTGATAAAAAAAGCCGCCTGCTTTTGTGTAGCAGGCGGCCTTTTTTATAGAGCATTTTAAACTATTACGCTTCTGACTTCTTCTCTTTTTTCTTCTCTTCTTTCTTCAACACAAATCTTATCTTCTCTCCTGTTTCATCCATTTCTGCCACCATTACATCACCATGTTTAATGTTCATATTCAGTATCTCCTCTGCTAAAGGATCTTCCAGATATTTTTGAATAGCCCGGTGCAACGGCCTTGCCCCAAACTGTGCATCGTAACCTTTATCAGCAATAAAACTTTTTGCTTCAGGCGTTAGTTCCATCGCCAAACCCAGGTTGGTAAGGCGTTTAATAACACCCTGCATTACAATATCAATGATCTCGAAAATATTGTCTTTGGTCAATGAGTTAAATACAACCACATCATCAATCCTATTTAAAAACTCCGGACTGAAGGTGCGTTTCAATGCTTTTTCAATAACTGCTTTGTTATTTTCATCTGCATTTTCCATACGGTTGGCTGTTGCAAACCCAACACCATCACCAAAATCTTTTAACTGCCTGGCACCGATATTCGATGTCATAATGATCATGGTATTTTTGAAATCAACCTTGCGACCCATACCATCGGTTAACTGACCATCATCCAGTACCTGCAATAAAATATTATAAATATCCGGATGTGCTTTTTCAATTTCATCAAGCAGTATTACACAATAGGGTTTACGGCGAACTTTTTCGGTAAGTTGCCCGCCTTCTTCATAACCAACATATCCGGGAGGTGCACCAATTAAACGGCTTACCGTAAATTTTTCCATGTACTCACTCATGTCTATACGTATGAGTGCGTCATCACTATCGAACATGTGGCGTGCAAGCGAACGTGCAAGCTCAGTTTTACCAACCCCTGTAGGACCCAGGAAAATAAACGTGCCTATTGGCTTTTTAGGATCTTTAAGCCCTACCCTGTTGCGCTGTATGGCTTTAACCACTTTTGAAATGGCATCTTGCTGGCCAACTACAGCACCCTGCAGGTCAGTTGCCATGCGGCGCAGTTTATCAGTTTCTGCCTGTACCATCCGTTTTACCGGTATGCCCGTCATCATGTGTACCACTTCGGCAATATCTTCTTCCTCAATCGGGTAACGCTTGTGTTTGCTTTCTTCTTCCCAGGCATTCTTTGCAGCTTCCAGTTCTTCCTGCAAGCGCTTTTCCGTATCTCTTAAAGATGCAGCTTCTTCAAAACGCTGGCTTTTTACAACCTTGTTTTTTTCAAGCTTAATGTCTTCAATCTTTTTCTCCAGTTCAATTATATCAGCAGGTACGTTGATGTTTTTAATATGCTTTCTTGCGCCTACTTCATCCAATACATCAATTGCTTTATCGGGCAACAAACGATCGGTCATGTAACGGTCGCTTAATTTTACACAAGCTTCAATCGCTTCCTGACTGTAGGTTACGTTATGATAATCTTCGTATTTGCTTTTGATGTTGTTGAGTATCTCTATAGTTTCAGGTACCGAAGGTTGTTCAACTAATACTTTTTGAAAACGACGATCCAATGCACCATCTTTTTCAATGTGCATGCGATACTCATCTAAGGTTGATGCACCAATACATTGCAGTTCTCCCCTGGCCAAAGCCGGTTTAAAAATGTTGGAAGCATCTAATGATCCGCTTGCACCACCAGCACCAACAATAGTGTGTATCTCATCAATAAATAAAATTACATCCCTGTTTTTTTCCAGTTCGTTCATGATGGCTTTCATGCGCTCTTCAAACTGGCCACGGTATTTTGTACCTGCTACCAATGCTGCAAGATCCAGACTTACCACTCTTTTATCAAACAAAACACGGCTCACTTTTCTCTGCACTATCCGTAAGGCC
>JANMBZ010000211.1:0-2420 GCA_031360765.1 Chitinophagaceae bacterium | reverse complement strand
GGTGGTGGTATGTGCCACATGTTTTAAATTAATAAAAATTGGATGGGTAATGCAGTGCGTTTCTATAATGATGGTTACGCCTGTAACTGCTGTTTTTTAAGCATCTTTAAAGCTCTAAACCTCTATGCTAAAATTAACGCAGAGGTTTAGAGAAATATACAGGCTATTTATATCAGTGAAATAAAAACTAAACAAACGCTTTTTCATTTGTTACAGCATTGCAACTCAAACACTTTGCCCAGCCATCGAGCATTATTTCTGCATTTGTTGTAATGTGTGTTGATAAAACAATCTGCAGTTCCTGGCTTACCAGGGCTTCGCAGGGATCGTTGTTACTATTGTGTATTAAGGACAGGGATATTTGCGGTGGCATGGATTTAGATTCTGTACCATCCCATACCAACTGAAACTCGTGCTTTTTACAGCCGCCGCCATATTGTGCAGTAACATGCAAAACATCTTCCCATATAAAGGCATTGGTGATGAAGAAAGCGTCATTTTTGCTTTTAAGTGTTTTTAATTCTTCCGGCGTTACTTTGTTAAATGGCATTTCACTTTTACGGGCTTTTCTTTCGCTTTTTTCTGCTTCAATAAATTCGGTAATGTTGTTTTGCGATGCATACACTTTTACGCCTTTTAATTCAGCAGGAAAATCTTCCCAAACAAAATCCTCGGCAGTTATTGGAGTAACAACCTGTATAACAATACCTGTTGGTGCATTGGCCACAAAATCAAATTCGTAAATGCCATCCGCAGGGGGCATAACGTAAATAAAAGGTACTAATTTGCCGTGAGACCAGCCACCGGTATTAACGATACCGTGGCAACTGATAACCAGCGATGGTGGATTTGTTTTTTGAATGTTGAGCGTAACTTCTGTTACGTCCATTACTTTTTTTGTCATGATGGTATTATTTATGGTTAACGATTTAAGAAAACTGATGGAAGGGGTATAAAAATATTCTCCGCCACGCATGGTTACAAAGCCTTTACCGGGATTTGAAAAATCACATTTATTTTCATTGCTGCTTTTACCCCATTGTGCAGGTAATTGTTTTTGAAAATTATTTGTTCCCTGGCCAATGATTCCATCCTGCCCTACAGCATGGCCGCCAATATCGCCCCGGTTTGCCCAGGTTGATTGTATAAATTCAAACTGATCTTCAAGACTGCTTTGGTAGCACATAAAAAGCAATCCTACGCCTCCTTCGGGCTCACCATCGGTGCCCACACGGCCGGCATCATTAAAGGGTATGCCACGTCTTACCAGTCTTACATTTTTTACAAAAGAATCTATACCCGTATCTCCTATATCTGCCCGTGGATTGGTTACCCGTATATGTGCATGAAACGGGCATTTAGCAGCACTTGCTTCGGTGGCATAATCAAAGTCGTTTTTTAAATCTTTTTCTTCGGTATTACCCCTATCGGCACTGGCGTTTATAACTTCGGTTCCATCTTCAAACCTACCTACAACCATAGCTCCTGCCAGTTCATCATTATCGGTACCATCTTCTTTTTTAACAGCAGGTAAATTGTTTTCTGCGGCTTTAAATGCCTTTACATTTTGTTCCAGTTTTCTAAACACCAGGTAGCTGCCATAGCTGTCGGCTAGTTTGCCACCTTTATCTTTTACCAATGCAAGCGATAGTTTGGCTTCATCTTTCCAAAGGATATTGCCACTTTGTTTATTAACTTCTGTTTCTAAAAAAATGGGCTGGCTTATGCCATCGGCATAGCCAAAATGCTCTATTCCGATTTTTCCGTTGCGCAGTATCTCTCCTTTTTGCACTTTAACCACCTCAAAAAAATCCTGTAACTGCAACAGCAGGTTGTCTTTTCTTTCAATGGCAACGGCCTCTTCTGCATGGGCTACAATTATTAAAACATCAATAGCATTATTAAATTCCGGTTCCTGCTTTGTTGTATCATCCTCAAGCAATGCACTCCTGTTTTTCATTCCTTCTCTAAAAGCAGGGCTATCGGGTTTTAAATCCGTTTCAATCTGCAGGTTATCATAGCCTGATGATGAAATAGAAAGATTATAAACAGTACCACCGTCAACGCCTTTATCTTTCCGGATAGCCGAATCAATAAGTTGTTTGGCGGTACTGGTTATTTTTGAAGTTGCAAAGTTGCCAATCCAGTTTTTTGCTGCTGCCGATTTGCCGGCCTTAACCGACAGAAATAAATGAAAGGCAAAATTTCTTCCATGATGTTTTAAGATATTCGCCTGCAGATCATTCAGCATTTCGGTAAATGGAGGATTGTTACTGATTTTTGATTCTGTTAGTGTAAGGGGCATTTGACTTGGTTTTGGGTTTTAAAAATCTGATACTGTAATTGTTTGAAAACGATTCATTATTAAACAAACAACCGATACAGTTTTACAGCCACAAAATATGCCGCCACATTTTTTT
>JANMBZ010000194.1:0-26177 GCA_031360765.1 Chitinophagaceae bacterium | reverse complement strand
TCTGCATTGCGGGCCATACCACATTTATCCCACATTATTTTTCCGAGACGTTTGTGAAAACTTTCTACAGTCTGTTTACCTTTAATGCTCATTAACTGGTTAATGCGGTCGCTTACTTTTTTCTCTGCTTCTTCAAATGAAGGATGATCAGTGGGTATTGACTTTGTAGCAATATCATCAGCCAGGTAATTACCCAAAGTGTAAGGCACCACAAAATAGCCATCGGCCAAACCCTGCATTAATGCACTTGCTCCCAGTCGGTTTGCACCATGATCGCTGAAGTTTGCTTCACCCAATGCATATAATCCGTCAACTGTAGTTTTTAATTCATAATCCACCCACAATCCGCCCATAACGTAATGTACAGCAGGATATATTCTCATCGGCATTTCGTACGGGTTTTCTCCTGTTATTTTTTCATACATATCAAACAGGTTACCATATTTTTCTTTAACCACAGCTTTACCTAATTCAACAATGGAATGATGTTCTGCATTCTCGTTTCCTGTTTTGCCTGCTTCAATTTTTCCGTAGCGAACAATAGCATCTTTAAAATCGAGATACACGGCAAGTTTGGTGGTACCTACGCCATAGCCTTCATCGCATCTTTCTTTTGCAGCACGTGATGCCACATCTCGTGGTACCAGGTTACCAAATGCAGGATACCTTCTCTCCAGATAATAATCTCTTTCTTCTTCTGGTATATCAACTGCTTTGCGATTATCATCTTTTTGTTTGGGCACCCAGATTCTTCCATCATTACGCAAGCTTTCGCTCATCAAGGTTAATTTACTTTGGTAATCGCCACTAACCGGTATGCACGTTGGATGTATTTGTGTAAAACAAGGATTGCCAAAATATGCACCTTGTTTATGCGCCTTCCACGCTGCTGTAACATTGCTGCCCATAGCATTGGTACTCAAATAAAACACGTTTCCATATCCGCCGGTGCATAATAAAACAGCATGCCCAAAATGTCTTTCTAAATTTCCGGTAACTAAATTTCGTGCAATAATGCCTCTTGCTTTGCCTTCAATCTTTACAATGTCGTGCATTTCGTGACGGTTGTACATGGTTACATTTCCCAAAGCAACCTGTCTTTCCAAAGCACTGTATGCACCTAATAATAATTGCTGACCGGTTTGCCCGGCTGCGTAGAATGTACGCTGAACTTGTGTGCCACCAAAACTACGGTTGCTTAACAACCCACCATATTCTCTTGCAAAAGGAACACCCTGCGCCACACATTGATCAATAATTGCGGTGCTAACTTCGGCCAACCGGTGTACGTTAGCTTCTCTAGCACGGTAATCTCCGCCTTTAACAGTATCGTAAAATAAACGGAAAACAGAGTCTCCATCGTTCTGATAATTCTTTGCTGCATTAATACCACCCTGTGCTGCAATACTATGTGCCCGGCGTGGACTATCCTGAAAACAAAATGCTTTCACCTTATACCCCATTTCGCCCAAAGATGCTGCTGCAGAGGCTCCGGCCAAACCGGTACCTACAACAATTACTTCCAGTTTACGCTTGTTGGCAGGGTTAACGAGTTTTACATGGCCTTTGTAATCGGTCCATTTTTTATCCATTTCGCCTGCTGGTATTTTTGAATCTAAAGACATTTTTGTGTAGTTAATTAGTTAATACGTTAATCAGTTAATCCGTTTGGCAGCTATTTATTCAATCCACCCCATATAAAAAGAGATAGGCATTAATGCAAATAAAGTACACACTATAATGGTGTATCCAATTCCAATTGTATTGATGATTGGCGTATATTTTTTATGATTGATGCCAAGGGTTTGAAAAGCACTTTGAAAACCATGGAGTAAATGCCAGAATAAAGAAATAACGCCGAGTACATAAATTACAACCACCCACCATTTTTGAAACTCCTGTTTCATGCCTTCAAATAAATTATGGCTGGCATCGTTTGCACCACCATCTGCATACAAAGCAATTTTTGTATCTACAAAAAACTTAGAAACATGTATGATTAAAAAGAATAGAAGCAGCGTACCCAATAAACCCATTGAGCGGCTATACCATTTACTATTTGCAGCAGGATTATTAACTGAATACTTTACCGGCCTGGCTGAACTGTTTTGTTTCCACAACACAAGTCCCTGTATAATATGCAATATCAGCCCGGCAAAAAGGCCTATTTCCATAATACGAAGCAGCCAGTTATGACTCATAAAATGTGCGGCTGTGTTAAAGGTTTCGCCACCATCGTTAACAAAAATGCAGGAGTTAACACCCACATGCACTATTAAAAAAGTTATTAAAAAAAGACCTGTAAGGCCCATTATTAATTTTTTACCGATGGAAGAAGAGAAAAAATGTTTAAAAGTCATAATGCGGATATATGAGTTATATTATTTACAAAATTATAGCATTACGCTTAAGAAAGAAAATTTTTACTGATACTTAGCTCAAGAAAACTTGAATTGCTTTTTTATCATCTCCACCAGGTCTCGTTGATCTGATCCAAATTCAGTTTGCCAGACCAGGTTTAATTTTTTCAAATCATAATATCCAACTACTGTTCCACCTTCAATAAACTGAGCGTTGGTATTCTGCTCGTAACCTACAATGTAAATCTGGTCTGCCAAAGCAACAGCGAGTTCAATATCATGCTTTGAAAAGATTATTGTATTTATTTCATTACTCGATGTTATTTTTCTGAAACTTGCGCATACATCATCAATATTACAAACATCTAAGCCAGAAAAAGGTTCATCAAAAACTACATAATGATGAGAACATAAGCCCCCTCAGTAATTGCAACAAGCATATTTAAACAGGCGACATTGTAAGCAGGTTATTTGGTACAATTACAAATATAGTATTGATTCAAACTTGAAATTAAACGGTTTTTTCCGAATCTTTATTAGTGTTAATGCAGATACCGGGCTATCTTATTTTCTACCTGTTCAAACACAAGCTCAGGTTTTAAGGTACGCCATTGCGCAAAATCAATCAGGCTTATATAATTGGTTAACCGGGCATTTTTAAAATCGTACTGGCTTTGCAATGGCATATCCAGTATAGCTATCCAGCCGCCTTCATCTTCCACTTGCTCGTACCAGTCCTGGTAATAACTATCATCGCTGCTGTGAAAGTTCAATACATTATCCGCAATAAGAATATATTTTGTTACACCCTTAGCTTGCATTTTATCGGTTATGTCCCTTCGCAGGGTCATAATGTCGTTTTCAATAGCATCATTCCATTCGCCCAATAATTCAATAATGGCAAATTTTTGTTCGTAATCCACAAACAAAATTTTCATGTACAAGGTACGGCTGCCAAAGTCGTCCCATTGTGGATGAATGTAATAATTATAAACGGTGTTGGAGAATTCAAATTCGCTGTAAGTACGCCTGTAAAAGGGTGAAAGTGCATCATCTTCGGCGGTGTATAAATGACGCCAATTAAAATATGGTTCTATATTCTGCATAAACAAATCGCAGGTTAAATAATTTTTTTGATTTAGCTGCCTGACACAAATTTAAACGCAGATTGGTAAAGATTAAAAAATGATTTCGCTGATTTGTACATCCTAAAATTGGCCAGTATATAAAAGATGATTAGAAACCGTTTACTGCATCAGCGAAATCAAAACAATCATAAAATCAGCGAAAAAAAAAGGGTTGCCATAACTGGCAACCCCTGAACTTAATAACCATAAATAATTTACTGAACTACTATTCTTTCTGTAAAAATAAATTTGTTGTTGGCGTCTGTAACTTTAACCATGTACATTCCTTTGGCAAAAGCCCTGTTTAATTGTACAGTTTCAACCTGTGCTTTTGCATTAATGTTTACAATATTGTTCATGACAGGCTTTCCGCTAAGATCAGTAATTGCCACATTATATTTTCCTGGCTGCTGCCCTTCAAAATAAATTTTAAATTCGTTGTTGGTAACAGGATTAGGGAAAATGTGTGCCTCATTGGTTAATACCGGTACTACAGGTTTAAAGTCCGCAAAAGTACGTGCTGCATCAACTTCTTTTTGATATAAAAGGTTACCATTAGCGAGGTCAGAAGCGTTGTAAACCATATCTGATCCTTCTATTGGCGTTGCTACAAAATCTTTTAAAGAAAATTTGAAGTAACCTGCAAATGTATTTGCACTAGCTACAACCACATTACCATCCTTATCAACAGCAGCACCATTTGTGCTAAAGTTGGCTGGTAAACCGGTAATGTAACCGATTTGTTTTGCTACTCTTGAATCTACATCTAAAACAAACACATAATGATTTGCAGAGATGATGTATAATTTATTGTATGCATCAGCAATCATATCGCCGCCCCAGCTGGTACATTTGTTTTTAACAGAAATAGTTTTGTTTGATTCATCATCTACAACAGGTCCCATATCGGTAATGGTAACTTTTTTACCAGTAGTAAATCTTACAAGGCGGCTTGCATCGTTATTTAAAGCATAACCATTACCATCGGCACCTATTACCATACGGGAAAACTGGTTGGCTTCATCACCCAAAGCTTCCTGTGTATTTAAAAGGTTTGATGTTACAGAATAATATTTCTGGGCATCGCCTTTTGCATTTAAATCTAACCAACGTAGTTCACCCACACGCATGGGCGTAAAAAATAGCTTGTTTTGATTTTTGTCGTAAGCTGCAGCAGCTACCATGGTTTCGGTAGGCTTTCTGTACGCAGGCATGGCTGTTTTAGAATCAGCATCGGCCAATACAAAGGCAGATTTATCTCTTTGATAAATATCCTGAACAGTTTTGCCGGTACCAATATCAACCTGGCGTATGTTCATCCACATAAAATCATGATTACCGTCGCCGGTTATTGCAAATGTTTTGTTTGCATCTTGTGCAGAAACTGCAAGTGTTGTTGCAATAAAAGTTGTAGAAAGTAAAAGTTTAATGTTCATAAGACGAGTTTTAATTAGTTAATTGATACGTAAATTAGTTAAATTCCATAAATCTTCCAAGGAATTTTTATAAGCGGTTATTTTCTAAAGATTTTTTTACGCTGCCCGATTTCAGCAACAAGGTTTTGGCTGCTTCATAATCATCTGTAGGCATTTTCTCCATCAGCATTTTTACGCCCCTGTCAACCAGCTTATCATTGGTAAGCTGCATGTTTACCATTTTATTATCTTCTACCCTGCCCAACTGTATCATTACTGATGTGGAAATCATGTTAAGTATGAGCTTTTGGGCAGTACCGCTTTTCATCCTGGTGCTTCCGGTAACAAACTCCGGCCCAACCACGGCTTCAATGGGGTAATCGGCAGCTGCACTAAGGGGTGCATTGGGGTTACAACAAATGCTACCTGTTATAATATGGTGCTCTCTGCATTTATTAAGTGCGGCAATAACGTACGGTGTTGTTCCGCTAGCGGCAATACCAACTACCACGTCGTTTTCATTTACATGATGCTGCTGCAAATCAAGCCAGCCCTGCTCCAGGCTATCTTCTGCAAATTCAACAGCTTCGGTAATGGCTTTGTTGCCACCTGCAATTACTGCAATTACCAATCCGTAAGGCACACCATAAGTTGGCGGACATTCACTTGCATCTACCACGCCTAATCTGCCGCTGGTACCTGCACCTATGTAAAACAGGCGGCCGCCTGCCAACATTTTATCTGCTATAACCTGTACCAGAGGTTCTATTTGCGGAATAGCTTTTTCGGTTGCCAGTGCAACAGAATTATCCTCTTTATTAATATTGATCAACAATTCTTTTACCGTCATTTTTTCTAAATGCCGGTAATTTGATTCAGATTCTGTAATACTTTTAAAGGCCATAGGTTACTGATGAAATTTTACCAACCCATCCATTGGTTTCTTAATTACTTTTCCCAACTGTAGTTCAAAAGAACGGCACATTTCTTTTAAAACATCTTTAAAGCCATAGGCAACACCACCGGTAAAATTGATGGGCATTGTCCAGCTTTCCCTATACTTATATACATGATTAAAAAAGAAATCATTAAAACTGTCTTCAATAATATTCTCAATCATATAATGCCCCCGGTTTTCGGCTAAAAAACCTGTAAAGGCTGCCAGGTAACGGTTTGGCAATGGTTTTTTATAAACTGCACTCAGTATTTCATCGCTGTTTGTATTGTACTTGGCATTAAAGCGATCCATCAGATCCTCATCAAAAGTTTTGTACAAAAAATACTGAATTACTTTACGGCCCATGTAAGCGCCACTGCCCTCGTCGCCCAAAACATAACCCAGGCCCGGACTGTTTTTTACAATCTTTTTACCATTGTAGTAGCAGGAGTTTGAACCAGTGCCTAAGATGCAGGCAATACCTTTTTCATGGCCGCAAAGTGCTTTGGCTGCTCCCATTAGATCATGATCTACAAAAACCTTCGCATCATTAAATACTTTTTGAACTGCTTTTTTTACCAGTTTTACATTATCAGCATTGCTGCAACCGGTACCATAAAAATAAATTTCGTCGGGTTCAATATTTTTAAATTTATGTTTCAGTTCTTCCTTGATGATATATTCTATTTGCTCGGCCGAAAGAAAATAAGGACTTAAACCCTGTGTGTAAAAGGTTTTGGGTGATTTACCATTAAGTAAACACCATTCTGTTTTTGTAGAGCCGCTATCTGCTATAAGTTTAATTGCCATTATTTTATTTTATTAAGATGGTTTGAAGTTAATTCATTTTAAGTATAAGCCACAAGTTACAAGCTGAAAGGGGCAAACTTTTGTTTCACCCCTTCATAATATACACTAAAATAAAAGCTCACTTTTATATAAAACTTATCCCTTGCAGCTTCTCCCTATCTTCGCAAAATGAATAATAAAAAATTACAGGTTTGGTTACCCCTGCTGTTTAGTATTACAATGATACTAGGGATGTTTTTTGGTTATAAGATGAGAGACAATATGCCCGGCAAAAGTTTCTTTTTTACTCAAAAACGTAAGCCAGTACAGGAAATAATGGACCTGATAAACAACCGCTATGTGGATGATGTACAGATGGATAAGCTGGCAGATACTGCAATACAGGCCATGCTTGGTAAACTTGACCCCCACTCTGTTTATATACCTGCGCAGGAATTACGGCAGGTTAATGAAGACCTAGACGGCAAGTTTTTTGGAGTAGGTATCGAGTTTAATATTTTTAATGATACCTTGAATGTGGTTAATGTTTTAAAGGATGGCCCGGGTTATAAAGCCGGTCTGGTTACAGGCGATAAATTTATTAAAGTTGATGATAGCCTGGTAGCAGGCAATAAAACCGATGCTGATAAATTCAGAAAAATGCTGCGTGGCGACAGGGGCACAAAAGTAACAATTACTTATTTACGCAATACAGATAAAAAACAAGCAATAATTATCCGTGATGCCATTCCTATTACAAGTGTAGATGCCAGCTATATGATTACGAAAGATATTGGTTACATCAAACTCAACAAATTTTCTTTGGTAACCTACCGTGAGTTTATGGAAGCACTGGAACCATTAAAAAAAGCCGGTTTACAAAAGCTGGTATTAGACCTGAGAGGCAATGGCGGGGGTATTTTAGACCAGGCAGTTGAAATAGCAGATGAATTTTTAGATGGCGATAAATTGATTACCTACACCGAGGGAAAACATACAGATAAGCAGGAATACCGTTGCAGACGTGTTGGCCTTTTTGAAACTGGTAAGCTGGTGGTGCTAGCCGATGAAGGAACGGCAAGTGCCAGCGAAGTTTTAATTGGTGCCCTTCAGGATTGGGACCGTGCCACCATTATTGGCAGGCGCAGTTTTGGTAAAGGACTGGTGCAGGAGCAATTTGACCTGAGCGATAAAAGTGCTTTGAGGTTAACCATTGCAAGGTACTACACCCCCGTGGGCCGCAGCATACAAAGGCCTTATGCAAATGGCGAAAAAGCTTATTACGATGAGGTAATAAACCGATATCATGATGCAGAAACACGGTTTGCAGATTCTGTAAAAAACAACACAGGTAAAGTATTTAAAACCAAAGGCGGCAAAACTGTTTACGAAAAAGGCGGTATTGCGCCCGATTACTTTATATCATTTGATACTGCCGGTTACAGTAAAAACTCAGCTTTAATTTACAGTAAAGGAACCATCAGCAGTTTTGCTTATCATTTTTATCTTGATAACCCGGCTTTGATGAAAACCTTTAAAACACCCGCTGATTTTATTGTGGGGTTTACTCTAACTGAGGACTACTGGAAACAGTTTGTTGCCGCAGCTGCAAAAGATTCAGTTAATATCAGCATTGTTACCTCAAAGGAAAAATCAGGACTCTCCAGTCAGATAAAATCATCTATTGCCCGGCTGGTTTGGCGTACTGAGGGATATTTTGAAGTGATGAATAAAGATGACGAAGCCATTAAGAAGGCAATGGAAGTTATTGAAAAATAAACAGTAGCCGAATTAATTGAACAAAATTAAAACAGCCTTTTTTTAATCTATAAGTATAACCTACTTATCCTTTGAAAATGCTGAAATATAAAAGTTATAATTTTTGCATCTATTTCATTAATTTATGTGTCTGAATAAGTGTATACTTAAAAATTAGTGCTTATTTTTATACCTGATAGCTAAACAATAAACATAAAATCTATATCTAAACATGAAAATGCTAAAACTCTACTTAATTGCATCAGCTGTGTTAATTTCTTTCAATTCCATGGCGCAAAAATCTCCGGAAAACCCCAACGCTCCTGATACTTATTCTAAATTCAGTATTCATGCGGGTGCAGGTATAGCGGCTTACCATGGAGACCTTATGCAGAGCGATGCCAACATGTTTAAACAAGCCAGTTATTCTTTCAGCGCAGGTGCTTCTTATGCATTTATAAAAAAATTAAGTGCCAGTTTGGATTTTGGTATTCAGCAATTAAAAGCTGCCGATAGTAAAAATTCCGGCGAGCAATATAAAGCCAGAAACCTCAGTTTTAAATCAACGGTTTTTGATATAGCTGTATCTGCCGAGTATTCAATTCTTGATCTTGACCGTTATAAGGTTACGCCCTATGTTTCTGCCGGAGTGGGTGTAATGTTCTTTAATCCTTACACCACAAGTGCAGCAGGCAATAAGCAATACCTGCGTGAATTGGGTACCGAGGGGCAGGGCCTTTCTGCCTATCCCGACAGGAAAATGTATAAAAAATCAGCAGTTGAATTTCCGTTGGGAATTGGCGCAAAATATCCTTTAACTGATAAATTTGCCTTGAAACTTGATTTAAAATACCGCATAACCGGAACAGACTATCTGGATGATGTAAGTATAAATGGTTACCCTGATAAAGCATTATTAGATGCAAGAAACCCCGTAACAGCCACATTTACATGGCGTGGTAATGAAGTTGGCCAGGGTGGTTATCCTAAAAACCTGGCACTTCCACGTGGCAATCCAAATAATAAAGATGGTTATTTAACCATTCAGTTTAAAGTTGTTTATGGATTTTAACCTTCACAGATTTTTTTATTAATCAGCTTAAAGCAAATTAAAGTATTGCGGGGTAACGAAAGTTGCCCCGTTTTTTTGCGCCATAGTAAAGTAGGCCGCTTTATATTAACCATCAAACTACTTAATTCTTATTTAATTTTAAAATATCAGTATTACTGTTTATTTTTATTTTTGAAATTACCACCAAACTATTTTTTATGAGAACGATCAGGTTAAGTATGCTGTGCTTTGTAACTGTACTTACATTTAAAAGTTTTGCACAGCAATTACCACCAAGTGGTACACCATCGGTAGCTAAACCCAGCGATAAGCAGGTTAAAAAAAAACCTGTAAAAACCAGTACCAATTCATCTAAATTAAGTTTTACGGCTGGCATAGGCATTGCCAATTACGTAGGCGATCTCATAAATGGCAATACAGCTTTTCAGCAATCGAGTTATTCAGTTAATGCCGGTTTAAATTATGCAATCATTTCTCACCTTAATGCCAGGTTTGATATTGGCTTTCACAATGTGCAGGGTTACGATAGCAAATCGGGCGGTGCACACCCCGAAAGAAACCTGAGTTTCAGATCAAATATTATTGAATTTTCGCTGGCTGCAGAATTTACATTGATGAATATGGATAAACATAAATTCAGTCCATACATTTTTGCAGGTATTGGTGCCTTTAATTTTAATCCACGTGCTTACTTTGGCTCCGGAAGCACTCATAAATTAAGGGAACTGGGCACCGAGGGACAGGGCCTTGCAGGTTATCCGGCCCAATATAGTACCATGGCTGCTGAATTTCCGTTGGGAATTGGTATTAAATACGTAATCAATAAAAAATTAATGCTGCAGGGGGAATTTAATTACAGGGCATCTGGTACAGATTACCTGGATGACGTTTCAACATACTATCCTGATAAGGCATTACTGGATGCTAAAAACCCGCAGACCTCTAAATTTACTTATCGTGGCGGAGGATCTTATCCTAAAAACCCAACCCTCAAGCGTGGCGATGCCAGTAATAAAGATGGCTATTACACAACGCAGATAAAAATTGCTTATAAATTACAATCCCAAAAAAATAAAAAAACTACAGCCGGTAAAATTACACTGCCGGTTAAAAATAACGAAACAGATACTGATGGCGACAGTGTAGCCGATGCATTTGATAAGTGCCCGGCTGTAGCAGGTAGCAAAGAAAACAGCGGCTGTCCCTTCCCTTATATTGATGGCGCAGAACTGGCGGCTGTTGCGGCAGATTCAATGACTTACAGAATTTATTTTGATGTGGACAGAGCCTTATTATCTGGCGATGCTTTTAAAACATTAAAGGGGCTTGTTGAAATACTGAAAGCCGATAATACATTAACCGTAAATATTACAGGTCATTCGGATAATACAGGAACTGCTGCATCAAACATGCAGTTATCGGTTGAAAGAGCTAATATAACAAGGGATTATTTTCTAAGTTATAATATTGCTGCTGAAAGGATGGCCACCGCATACTTTGGCGAAACAGTACCACTTGATGATGTACAGCAATGGCGCAACCGCCGGGTAGAAGTAACCATCATAAAAAAATAAAGAGTATTATTATTTTATAATGCAGGCTGTCTCAAAAAGACAGCCTGTATTTTTTATATTGTTGCTGAAATTGACTATTCCTCAGTATCTGTGTGTTCTAAATAAATTGCTTTATTGGCATAATGTAATAAAGGATACAAAGCGGAGCAACTCTAATTTGTGGTTTAAATAGAAAAGCATATTTTAATAGAAAGCAACATTTGAATATAATTTCTGCTTCTAAATTCTTACATTTTATTAGGCTTAAAAAATTACCTTTGCCGCAAAATAACGATTCTTTATGTGGCTTAATAATATACTGGAAACCATTGGTAATACTCCCCTCATCAAACTAAACAAAATTACAAAAAGCCTGCCCTGCACTGTGCTGGCAAAGGTTGAGTATTTTAACCCCGGCAACTCTATTAAAGACCGTATGGCTTTAAAAATGCTGGAAGTTGCCGAGCAGGAAGGTAAAATTAAACCGGGCGGAACCATTATTGAAGGCACCAGCGGTAATACCGGCATGGGCCTGGCTTTGGCTGCCTGCGTAAAGGGCTATAAATGTATCTTTACTACCACAGAAAAGCAATCTAAAGAAAAAGCTGATATCTTGAAAGCGGTGGGTGCAGAGGTAATTGTTTGCCCTACCAATGTGGAACCTGATGATCCACGGAGTTATTACTCTGTATCAAAACGCCTGGCTACCGAAGTGCCCAATAGCTGGTACGTAAACCAGTACGATAATTTAGCAAACCGACTTGCACATTACGAACAAACCGGCCCGGAGATTTGGGAACAGACCGAAGGTAAGGTTACACACCTGGTTGTGGCAACCGGTACAGGTGGTACGATTGTAGGCACAGGCAAGTTTTTGAAAGAGAAAAATCCGAATATAAAGGTTTGGGCCATCGATAGTTATGGCTCTTTGTTAAAAAAGTATTTTGAAACCGGTGAGTTAGATCAAAAAGAAGTGTACCCATACATAAGTGAAGGTTTTGGAGAAGATTTTGTACCTGCCAACTACGATATGAGTGTGATTGATGAATTTACTAAAGTTACTGATAAAGATGGTGCTGTAATGGCACGCCGTATTGCTAAAGAAGAGGGCATGTTTTGCGGATACAGCGCCGGCAGCGTGTTGCAAGGTTTAATGCAGTTAAAAGATCAGCTTAAAAAAGATGATGTAGTTGTTTTAATATTTCATGACCATGGGAGCCGCTATGTTGGTAAAGTTTACAACGATCAGTGGATGCTTGAACGTGGCTTTTTAGATGTAAAAACCTTTAAAGACCTGGTAAGTGGGCGTGGTGCACAGCGATTAATCAATTTAAAAAAAGAAGATACTGTTGCAGATGCAATAGAAATGATGCGTAAATATGATATTGAAAACATACCCGTGATGGATAGGGAAACCAGTGTAGGTGCTATTTCTGCCAGTGGTTTATTCAATAAAATACTCAGTAATCCGGATATTAAAACCCAAACGGTTGAATCTGTAATGGAAAAAGCTTACCCTGAAGTGGCTTTTGAGACTCCTGTAGAGCGTTTAAGCACATTTATTACCAAAGAAAACGGGGCGGTTTTAAGCAAAGATGAAAGCGGATACTTTCATATTGTTACCAAATACGACATCATCCAGAGTCTTACAAAATAAACTAATAGGTTTTTACTATTGGCTAAAAAGCAATACCATGCTGCATTTTAAGAGTGCAGCATTTTTGTATCTGTAAATTCATAATACCAGGTACGTAATTTTACGATAGCAAAAAACGTATGTATGCTATATTTAAAAGTGAATAAATACGAACCCGGTAGTAATTATAGTAGCTTAAAAAAAGAGCAATATCGCTCTATAAAGGAATGTTAAACTGTTGCATCTTTGTGTCAGAAGTTGATTGATAGGAATTAAATATCAATCATTATCCAAAATCCTGATTAAACCAAAGAATTCATCCAATGTTTGTGAAGAACCATCAAATAATCCAATATCAGTCAACTTCTTTTTAAATTTTTAGAAAAAACCAATATACACGCTTAAAGATCTTATCCTTATTGAAAAACTAAAAAAATGGTCTAAAAGTAATAATGAAATTTTAAGACCACCAATATCCCGCCTATGCTTTAAAAAGCGATGATGGCAAAAAACCAAATTGAATACCAATATCCTGGCCTATGCTGTAAAAAGCGATGATGGCCGAAAAACCGAAGAAAAAACCAATATCCTGCCTATGCCCTTAAAAGCGATGATGGCGAAATTGAAGAACACTGAAACCAGGATAATTTATTTAACGAAACGCTAATAAAAGGTAACCCCCTTTGAAAAGCGGGCCTTAAAAATCCTGAAGCGACCGGCTTGTGCTTAGCTGGTTTAAAAAATTGACTTCCACATTAACCCCCAAACGACAGGTTATTGTGGAAGTTTTTTTATTTGCTATATACTGTTATTGGGTAATTTTGAGCATGATCTTACAACAGTCAACTGAACTCCCCTATCTCCCAAAAAGAATTATTTCGCTGGTACCTTCTCAAACAGAATTACTATTTGATTTAGGTTTGGATGCTGAAACAATAGGTATCACTAAATTTTGTGTACACCCAAAAGCCTGGTTTAAAACAAAAGAAAAAGTAGGCGGCACCAAAACAGTAAAGATTGAAACTATTCATAAGTTGATGCCCGACCTCATTATTGCCAATAAAGAAGAAAATGTAAAAGAGCAGGTTGAAGAACTTGCGAAAAATTACCCCGTTTGGTTAACCGATGTAAATAATTTTAATGATGCATTAAAAATGATTATAGATATTGGAACAATTACCGGTAAACCAATACCCGCAAATGCTTTAATAAATAACATCAGCAAGGCTTTTAAGGAATTGCCTAAAATTGATAAGCCCGATAAAACTGCTTATTTAATCTGGCGCAAGCCTTACATGACCGTAGGTGGCGATACCTTTATACACGATATGCTTAAGCAATGTGGTTTTCAAAATATTTTTGCAGATAAAACCCGCTACCCCGAAGTAGGCATTGGCGAACTGCAAACAGCCAACTGCGAATTGCTGCTTCTTTCCTCTGAGCCCTACCCTTTTAAACAAAAACATATTGATGAATTAAGCAGCCAGCTCCCCAGTATAAAAATAATATTGGCCGATGGGGAATTTTTCAGTTGGTACGGCAGCAGAATGTTACATGCCCCAGCATATTTTAAACAGTTAATCGCTCAAATTCAAACAGGCTAAGCATGCAAATTACCGGCTTTTAATAATGCCCCATCTTCCTTACATTTGTAAAAAAAAACCACTTATGAGTAAATACAGTTCTGGTGTTTTATTTGGTGCCGAATTAGAGGCCCTTTACAATGATGCTAAAGACAATCAGTTTGCATTACCTGCCGTAAATACAATCGGCACCAACACAATCAATGCAACTTTAGAAGCTGCTGCAAAAGTAAACTCACCGGTTATAATACAATTCAGTAATGGAGGCGCCCAGTTTATTGCCGGCAAAGGTATGCCGAACGATAAGCTGCAGGCTAATATTGCAGGTGGCGTTTCGGGCGCATTGCATATACATAATGTAGCAAAGTACTACGGAGTACCGGTTGTTTTGCATACCGATCATGCATCAAAAAAGTGGTTGCCATGGGTTAGCGGACTGATAGATGCAGGCGAACAGTTTTACAAAGAAAAAGGGCAGCCTTTATACAGCTCTCACATGCTCGATCTTTCGGAAGAACCGATTGAGGAAAACATTGCAACTTCGGTTGAATTTTACAAACGCATGGCTCCATTAGGCATGAGTATTGAAATTGAACTGGGTGTTACCGGCGGCGAAGAAGATGGTGTTGATAACAGTGATATTGATAACGCTAAACTATATACACAACCAGAGCACGTTGCCTACTCATACACCGAATTAAGTAAGGTTGGAAAACTGTTTACCGTAGCCGCAGCATTTGGTAATGTGCATGGTGTTTATAAATCGGGAAATGTGCAGTTAACACCCATCATATTAAAGAACAGCCAGGATTATATTACCAGAACATTGGGAACGGGCGAAAAACCAGTTTACTTTGTATTTCATGGTGGCAGCGGCTCTCCGCAAAATCAAATACGGGAAGCAATCAGTTACGGAGCCATTAAAATGAATATTGATACCGATCTACAATGGGCTTTCTGGGAAGGCATTTTGGAGAATTATAAAAAGAACGAAGCCTACCTGCAAGGCCAGTTAGGTAACCCCGATGGTGATGATAAACCGAATAAGAAAAATTACGACCCAAGGGTTTGGTTGCGCAAAGGAGAAGAAAGTTTTATTAAAAGATTAGAAGTAGCTTTTGAAGATTTAAATTGCATAAATAGAAACGCATAATTAAAAGTTGAGGGTTGAAAAAAGTTTAGGGCAGTTCAACCATTAACCAATAACAATTAACTGCAAATGATATGAGCGTGAAAAAAGAAGAAGATTTTGATGCCAGCCTGGCTGGTGAAGAAGGAGCATCAGATGTAAATAAGCCCAGTTGGTTTAAGCGGATGAAAAAAGGTATCCTTACATCTACCAAAGATAAAAAAGATGCCCCCGAAGGTTTATGGTCTAAATGCCCTTCGTGTAAATATACCTGCACCGTATCTGAACTGGCCGAAAATAAATTTGTTTGCCCCAAGTGTGAATATCACCACCGCATTGGCAGCGACGAATATTTTGATATTTTGTTTGATGAAAATCAGTACACCGAACTTTTTGCAAACATCGTATCTAAAGACTATTTAAATTTTGTTGATCTGAAGGCCTATGGCAAACGTTTGGAAGAAACTTATGCCAAAACCGGTATACATGATTCTATAACGGTGGCTCATGGAAAAATAAACCAGAACGACCTCGTTGTTGCCTGCATGGATTTTGAATTTATTGGTGGCAGTTTGGGCAGTGTAATGGGCGAAAAAATAAGCCGTGCCTGCGATTATTGTATGGAGCATAACATCCCTTTTATGATCATCAATAAAAGCGGTGGCGCCAGAATGATGGAAAGTGCTTTTTCCCTAATGCAGCTTGCAAAAACATCGGGCAAACTATCTCAGTTAAGCGATAAAAAAATACCATACATATCGCTTTGTACCGATCCTACTTTTGGCGGTACCACCGCATCTTTTGCAATGCTGGGCGATGTTATTTGTGCCGAACCTGATGCCCTTATTGGTTTTGCCGGGCCCAGGGTAATTAAAGAAACCATTAAAAAAGATTTGCCCGAGGGCTTTCAGCGTAGCGAATTTTTACTGGAGCATGGATTTTTGGATTTTATCGTACACAGGAAAAATCTAAAAGAAAAATTAAGTAACTTGTTGCTTCTCTTTAAAGGTTAAAATTTACTGCGACAAGCATTTCCAAAGTTCCATACTGCCTGCAGTAATAATATTTTGAAAATTATGCTGCTCAAAAAGCTTTCAATATTTGTAATTATTTTATTACTGATACCAGGGAGTTTTTATGCACAGGTTTGCACAACTTTAGGGCAAAATCCTACAACTGCTTTTCCTGTATGTGGCACATCAGTTTTTCACCAGGATAGTGTTCCACTTTGCAATTCAGATAAAATATATGCTCCAGGTTGCAGTGTTTATGGAGATACCTCAACCTATTACTCAAATAAAAATCCTTACTGGTATAAGTTTACCTGTTTTCAAAGCGGTACTTTAAATTTTATAATTACACCAAATGGCCCTTTTGAAGATTACGACTGGCAATTGTACGATGTAACCGGCCACAATCCCGATGATGTTTACACCGATACAACACTTGTTGTTACCGGTAACTGGGCCGGTACTTTTGATTCTACAGGAGCATCTGCTACAGGCGTTAACTATATTCAATGTTCGTCTGATCCTTCCGCCATGTCACCCACTTTTGCTTTAAGTCCCAACCTGATACAAGGCCACAATTACCTGTTGATAGTAAGCCATTTTTATGATACGCAGCAGGGCTATTCACTTTCTTTTGGGGGCGGCACTGCTGTTATAACCGATACGTTGCCGCCGCACATGTTTACCGCAAGCCGTGCAACCTGCGATGGAAGTAAAATATTGGTAAAGCTTAATAAAAAAATGAGGTGTTCTACGTTGTCGTCAGATGGTTCTGATTTTAAGATTAGCCCGCCGGTAGCCACTATCACAAATGCTTTTGGCTTTGGCTGCAGTAATGCTTTTGACATGGATTCTGTGTTACTCACTTTTAATGTTCCGTTGCCGGTTGGTAATTATAACCTGATTGCAAAAAATGGAACAGATGGCAATACGCTTTGGGATTTATGCAATAATGGTATTCCCGTTGATGAAGTTATTCCTTTTAGTGTATTATCTCCTTTACCAGTGCCATTTGATAGCCTTATCAATAACAAATGCAGTACCGATTCGGTAATACTTGTTTTTCCCGATCTTATTAAATGCAGTTCGGTAGCAGCCGATGGCAGCGATTTTTTTGTTACAGGCTCTTATCCAGTTAACATCAGCAATGCCTTGCCGGTAAATTGTTTTAATGGATTAACTAGGCAGATTGTGGTACACTTCACTTCGAATTTACTTTTGCCCGGCAATTTCCAAATTATACTTAAAGTTGGCAGCGATGGTAACACTTTGTTAAGCGAATGTGATACGGCATCTATTGCAGGCTCTGCTATTCCCTTTAAAATATTGCCTAAGCCCGTAGCCAATTTTACGTTTCCTGATACGGTTTGTTTGCCTGCGGCTAAAGTATTTTTTACCAACAGTTCAAATATATCCGATGGATCAGAAAACGGATTCAGATATATTTGGAATTTTGATGATCCATTAAGCGGTGCCAGCAATATTTCTCAGCAAAAAACTCCCACACATATTTACAGCAATACCGGGCCTTTTAATGTAAACCTGAAAGTAATAAGCAATGGCGGATGCTTAACTGATACAAGTAAACTGGTAAATACAATTCATGCGCAACCATTAATAAATTTTGGCGTAAGCAAAAAAGATATTTGCCTGGGAGATGCTGTTTTTTTTACCGATTCAACCATCAATTCAGATGGCTATATTGATTACTGGTACTGGGATTTAGGTGATGGTAAAATTAAAAACACCAAAAACGTTTTATATATTTATAAGGCTGCAAAAACTTATAATGCAAGCTTATATACACAAAATAATTTTGGGTGTAAAAGTGAAACCCTCAGCAAGACTATAAGTGTTCACCCCTATCCTACGGCCAATGCGGGGCCTGATAGAAAAGTACTGGAGGGCGGTAACCTTACCATTGAAGCTTCTGCCACAGGCAGCGGTTTGCAATATGTGTGGACACCAGCACAATACCTCAACAACGCAACCATTATTAAACCCAAATGTATTGAACCTAAGTTTGATATTTTATACACTTTAACGGTAACCGGCATTGGTGGCTGCTCAGTAAGTGATGATATGTTTGTAGATGTTTTAAAAATTCCACGCATACCCAATACTTTTTCGCCAAACAACGATCATATAAACGATTTGTGGGAAATACAATACCTGGACGAATACAAGGCCAATCACCTGCGTGTATTTACCCGTGCAGGCCAACTGGTATTTGAAAGCCGGGGGCTGTATAAAGCCTGGGACGGCACTTACAAAGGCAATGCCCTACCCATGGATACCTACTATTACATAATGGAACCAGGCAGCGGCAGAGATGGGGTTACGGGATATGTAACGATTGTGAAATAAACAATTCCAAACCCAATACCTTTGCAAAAAAAACAGCATTGGAACTTACAAACCGCAAGGCGCATTACGAATACTTTTTTGAAGCTACCTATATAGCCGGTATGGTATTAAGCGGTACCGAAATAAAATCGTTACGGGCCGGCAAAGCCAGCTTTAACGATAGTTACTGTTTTTTTGATAAAGGAGAACTATTTGTAAAAAGCCTGCACATATCTGAATACGCCTTTGGCACTTACAGCAATCATCAGCCATTGCAGGAAAGAAAACTACTGCTTAATAAACGTGAATTAAAAAAATGGGAAAATAAAATAAAAGAGAAAGGCTACTCCATTATACCCCTGCGTTTATTTTTGGCAGAATCAGGTTATTTTAAAATGGAGATTGGCCTGGGCAAAGGCAAAAAGAATTACGATAAAAGAGACAGCATTAAAGAAAGAGAAAACGACCGCGACATTAAAAGAAAATATGGCATATAATGCAAATTTCAGCTTTGTAATCTTTTAAAAAAATGACAACGTTGTGATAATATTACCTGTATTGTTCTGCAACTTTAAACCGGCTTTATTGTTTAAACCAGAGTTTAAAAAATATCGTTAGTTACATACCGTATCAACATTCATTAGCAGATATTTAACAGTAAATAAAATGGAATTAATAAATAAGCACACCCGCCTTGAGGTAATGGATTTTCTTGCAAAAGATATTGATGGAATAGTGCTTGAATTTTTAAAAAATATTGATGACAACTGGCAACCCAGTGATTTTTTGCCGGATACCGCCACTGAAAATTTTACCAGCGAACTTAAAGATTTGCAAGAGCAATGCCGGGCCCTGCCATACGATTACCTGGCCGTGCTTGTTGGCGATATTATTACAGAAGAAGCCCTGCCCACTTACCAAAGCTGGCTTACCGATGTTACCGGTATTGATAAAATGAAACCCGAAGGCTGGAGCAAATGGGTGCGTATGTGGACGGCTGAGGAAAACCGACATGGCGACCTGCTTAACAAATTTATTTATCTTTCCGGCCGCATTAATATGCGGCAAATGGAGATAAGTACGCAATATCTGATTGCTGATGGTTTTGATATTGGTACTGGCCGGGATCCATATAAAAATTTTTTATACACTTCTTTTCAGGAGCTGGCCACCAACATATCGCACCGCCGTACTGCTACCATTGCCAAAACTCATGGTTGCCTGCAACTCTCAAAAATATGCGCCGTAATATCAGCAGATGAGGCCCGGCATGCCAAGGCTTACAAAAGTTTTGTAAATAAAATATTTGATATTGATGCCAGTGAAATGATGCTGGTTTTTGAAGAGATGATGCGTAAAAAAATTGTGATGCCTGCACATTTTCTGCGCCAGGCAGGTCAAAAAATTGGCGATACATACAGCCACTTCAGCGATGCAGCCCAGCGGCTGGGTGTTTATACCAGCCTGGATTATACCGAAATACTGGAATCGCTTATTAAGGAATGGAAAATTGCTGACCGCCTTAACCTGACAGATAAAGCCGAAAAAGCACGTGATTATTTAATGAAATTGCCAGAGCGTTACCGCCGCATTGCCGGACGGGATCAAAAGCCAGCACTTGCGTATGAGTTTAACTGGATAAAATAAAAAACCCCCTCCGCCCCCTGAAGGGGGAACCTGGCACTTCATTGCTGTAATAGCTTTCCGTATTTTAAAAATAATGCTGTTTTGATTTTTTTACTGGTAAGTTCCCCCTTCAGGGGGCGGAGGGGGTTAGCACTCTGAAAGACTCAGCGGCACATTCACCGCCAATCCTCCATCTGCAGTTTCTTTGTATTTGTGGTTCATATCCAATGCTGTTTGCCACATGGTTTTTATAACACCATCTAAACTCACCTTAGCATAATCAGGGCTGCTTTGCATGGCCAGTTGGCTGGCTGTAATCGCTTTAATAGCACCCATGGTGTTGCGCTCTATGCAAGGCACTTGCACAAGGCCACCAATAGGGTCACAGGTCATACCCAGGTGATGCTCCATAGCTATTTCGGCAGCCATTAAGGCCTGGCGCTGTGTACCTCCCAAACATTCGGTAAGTGCAGCGGCAGCCATTGCACTGCTAACACCAATTTCGGCCTGGCAACCACCCATGGCTGCAGATATGGTTGCACCTTTTTTAAATATGCTGCCTATCTCGGCAGCCGTTAACATAAACTGTATTATTTTTTCTTCGTTATCACCATCGCAAAACGCAATGTAGTATTGCAGCACCGCCGGTATCACACCGGCAGCTCCATTCGTTGGTGCGGTAACAACTCTTCCAAAACTTGCATTCTCTTCATTCACCGCCAGGGCAAAACAACTTACCCAATCAAGTATATAAGTAAAATGATGGCCACCTTTTTTTACCAATGTAAGCCAGCTGTTATAATCGGTGTATGTTTTGCCATTTATTAATTTTTCGTTCAGACTGGCGGCACGGCGTTTTACCTGCAGGCCTCCGGGTAGTGTACCGGTAACATGGCAGCCACGATAAATACATTCTTTCATCACCCGCCAGATATTTAGCAAACCTGCTTTGGTAGCAGCTTCGGGGCGCCAGGCAGTTTCGTTTTCTAAAACCACATCGCTTATGTTCATACCCGTCTTCATACACCAATGCAGCAATTCGTTTGATGTGTTGATGGGAAAAGGGAGATGCACATCTGTGGAAGACGACTTCTCCTCTCCTTCCTTTACAACAAAACCACCACCCACTGAATAAAATGTTTCTGCAAAATTTTCATCATCATTAAGCTCCACCAAAAAACTTAAAGCATTGGGATGAAAGGGTAAAGATTCGCCCATTAAAAATTCAATGTCTTCTGCCGGATCAAAATCAATTTCGTGTTTACCGCTGATGAGTATTTTTTTCATCAGTTTTATATCGGCAATTTTTGCATCAATATTATTTACATCAAAAGTTACCGGATCGTCGCCGCTAAGGCCTAATTGCACAGCAATATCAGTACCATGGCCAACACCGGTTTTAGCCAGTGAGCCATATAATAAAACACGTATTGCTTTTACCCGGTTAAGCAAATTCTTTTCAACTAAAGAATTGGTAAACTGCTGTGCAGCACGCCAAGGGCCAAGTGTGTGGCTGCTGGACGGGCCAACACCAATTTTAAACATATCAAAAACCGAAATGGCTTCGTGGCTCATTTGTTTAATATTTTATACTGTATTAAACTATTGAACGGCTGTTAACTGAATAGTAAAAATCAAAATAGAATTTGCAGGAATACTTCCCACTGCACTGCTCCCATACCCAAGAGATGGCGGCAGATACAGCGTGATGGCACCTCCTGCTTTTATTAAAGGAATGCCTCTCTGCCAGCCTGGTATCAATTGCCCCAAAGTGTAAGTTGCTCCTGTAGTTTCTTCGGCAGCAGAAGTAAATTTAAATCCGTTGGTTAAGTAACCAGCATATTTTACACTAACACCTGAGCAAATTTGAGGCGTTACCGATCCTGTAGAAGCTGCAGTTATTTCGTAATAAAAACCTCCGGAATTTAGAATAGGCGTTCCAGGCCGGGTTGCTACATAGGCCTGTAAGCTTGCCATTTCTGATGCAGGTACCACAATACCCGATGCAGTGTAAGTGCATGAAGTGCCTGAAGTGCCTGTTGATTTGTTGCAAGCAATTAATACACTGCAAAATGAAAATAGAAGAACCAATCTACTGAACATAGTATTTGTTTTTGTTTAAAATGAAAATTTATAAATTTAAATCCGTTTTATTGATTTTGCTTTTTAACTCCTGGTAATGCTGCTCATTTGCTTCCCATTTAAATTGCATACGGAAATAAGAAAAAAAGAACATGCTTATGATTACTGCAATTACAATGGTAGCAACAGAACCCGGTAATCTGTTGGAAATTTTGGTGTACCACTCCGGAAAAAACAGATAAATAACAGTTATAAAAAGCAATATGGGTACGCTAAACAATGCTGCCACAGGTAAGCCGGAAGTTAGTTTAGCAGAAAAAGTTTTACGGGCATCTCTTACCTTTTCCCAATAAATAATAAAGTCTTTATCTTTTTCTGAAAGCATCATACAAAACTAATGCAATTTAGCAGGACTTTTTTATGTAATGAATATCTTGTAGGTTTGTCACGCCTAAATATTCTGCATGAAAATAGAACAACTGTTAGTTCAGCATTTTTACATTAGCAAAGAAGTTACACTACAGGGAATGGGTACTTTCAACCTGTCCCCCGATTTTGTGATGCCTAAAGAAAACGATAAGGATGCTGAAATACCTGAGAATGCAATCACATTTATATACAATCCAAAAGCGGTTGAAGATGAGGCCCTTATTGATTATATAGTGCAGCAAAGCCGCAAAATGAAATCGCTTGCCGCTGCCGATTTGGATAGTTACCTGGTACTTGGAAAACAGTTTTTAAATATTGGAAAGCCCTTTAAAATTGAAGGTATGGGCATGCTGGTAAAAACCCAGCAGGGCGAACTGGAGTTTACAAAGGGGCAATCTTTTCATACTAAAATTGAAACATCAGCCGTTGCTTTAAAAGAAAAAGCTGTTAATCCTGAAATTTCCTTTGCATCAGAAACTAAAAAGGCTGAAGGCGGCAATAAAAAAGGTATTATGATTGTGGGTATTATTGTAGCAACGGCTTTAATGGCTGCAACAGCCTGGTATTTTTTTAGTAAGAAAAACAGTACCGCTAATGAAACCCCTGTTGTAATCATAAATACCGACACGCCAAAAGTAAATGTTCAAAAAACCGATACAGTAGCCCTTAAACCAATAATACCAATAGCACCAAATGATGATGGGTACACTTTTAAAATAGTGTTTTTTAAAACGGCAGATTCTGCTGCTGCTGCTTACCGGATGAATATGTTAATTGCAAGGCATCATAAAGTGATTATGTTTAAAAAGGATTCTGTTACCTATGCCCTTGCCGAGCCTTTTTCTCTGCCTTTATCAGATACAGCGCATATTAAAGATTCGCTGAACCGGTTTTATTATTCGGGAAAAGGTATTGTAGAACTGCAATAATATTTTTTAAAATAAAACTCCCCAATCAGCATGCATCAACCGGTTCAAAAAAAATTGGCCATTGCATTCTGGTTTTTAACCTTTGTTGATATTGCCGGCATTGCTTGCCATATTGAAATATTACACTTTATTGCCAAACCATTGCTTGTACCGGCTTTGCTGCTGCTGTTACTATTTACAAAATCGTTTGTACCCAATAAAAAAATATTATTGATAGGTTTATTTTTCTCCTGGCTGGGTGATATGTTTTTATTGTTTGAAGATAAAAATGCATTGTTTTTTGTTTTTGGATTGGCCAGTTTTTTAACTACCCATATTTTTTATATCGTTTATTTTTTGAGAATTAAATCAGCCAATATTTCATTACTAAAAAAGCACCCCATTTTAATTGCGTTGGTTCTGGGTTATGGTATTACGCTTGTATGGCAGCTTTATCCAAACTTAAAAAATTTAAAATTACCAGTAATTGTTTATGCAGCCGTTATTTGTACCATGTTGCTTTGCAGTTTGCATATATTTTTAAAAATAAACAGAAAAGCTGCCAGTTATTTTTTACTGGGAGCATCGGTATTTGTAATTTCCGATTCTTTACTTGCCATCAATAAGTTTTATGCACAGCATCCTGCGGATCAGCCATTGACTTATGCAGGCATTTTAATAATGCTTACCTATTGTGCAGCCCAATATTTCATTGTTACAGGCTTTATAAAACAGGATAAATAATGACTAAAGAAGAATTACTGAACGAGCTGGCAGGCAATACCTGGGTAATGATAAAACACTCGCCCATTGAAGGTATTGGCGTATTTGCCTTGCAGGATATACCCCAAGGTTGTCGCAACATGTTCAGCAAAGCAAGCGATCAGGAAAAGTGGATACCAGTACCCAAAACCGAAGTTGAAAAACTACCAGAGCATGCAAAAGCATTGATAGAAAACTACTGTCTGTATGATGATGAAAATTATTTTGTACCAGATTATGGTTTTAAAAAAATGGACCTGGTGAATTTTTTGAATCATTCCGATACTCCCAATGTAATCTCAATAAACGATGGTGAATTTTTTGAAGCCACACGGGACATAAAAAAGGGCGAAGAATTGTTTATTGATTATGGGGAGATTGTGGATGGAGCGGAATAGGCTCCTGCTTCAAACTTCTCAACATAAAATAATTAATGAGGTATGCACTTAGCAATGGAATAAATGTAATACTGAAATAGAGAGTTGAACGATGATGCCTAGTATAGATAAGTATATTTTTTCTTTCAAAATAAAAAATCCTGTAAATAAATTACAGGATTTTTTATAAAATAAGCAAACTCATTTTTTAATCTTGCGTACCAATTGCTGTAATATCATCATCCAGGGGATTTCCTTTAGGATCTGTACCATATTGGTTTGTGCCTGTTTCTCCAATTGTACAAGCAAGTATTAAATTATAGATGGGAATTAAAAGATACCAGCCACTTTTGCCTACATCGTGCATGCGCCTTACGCCTACTGCAATGGAAGGTATAATGGTGCCTAATGAAAATACCAGACCAATGATACCCACGGTTGAACCGATAGCTGCATCAATGAATGTAAGTACTATACTGATTATAACGCTAAAAAGTGTATAGTACCAATACTCTGCTCTTCTGGCTCTGCCATTAAACACTGCGTAGTTGGTTAAAACTTTTACAAAATAATTAAATGGATTCATAAATAGTTGTTTTAGTTTGATTACGAATATATGAATAAATAACTCCAACTACATCTAATAAATTTATTTTTCAATTTGTTGATAGTCCTGTAAAATATATCTGCACTGTAATCATAAAAATACGGCTGTAAAAAAAATCCCTCCTGCATTGCTGCAAGAGGGACTGTATTTTCAGGTGCTAACTTTAAACCATTAAACGTTAAACCTTTTAAACCTTCTTAGTATCCACCCATTCCGCCCATATCTGGTGCGCCATGGCTATGTGCTTCTTCTTTTTTAGGTTTGTCTGCAATTACACACTCGGTAGTAAGCATCATACCTGCAATTGAAGCAGCATTTTCCAGTGCTACACGGCTAACTTTAGTAGGATCAATAACGCCGGCTTTAAACAGGTTCTCATACTTTTCGGTGTAAGCATTAAAACCATAATCGCCTTTGCCTTCTTTAATTTTATTTACAACAACGCTGCCTTCGAAACCTGCGTTTTCAACAATGGTACGCAAAGGCTCTTCAACCGCACGGCGAACGATTGCAATACCAGTTGTTTCATCTTCGTTGGCACCTTTCATTTTTTCCAATGTATCGCTTGCACGTACATAAGCAACACCACCACCCGGCACAATACCTTCTTCTACGGCTGCTCTTGTTGCATGTAAAGCATCATCCACACGGTCTTTCTTTTCTTTCATTTC
>JANMBZ010000190.1:0-1688 GCA_031360765.1 Chitinophagaceae bacterium | reverse complement strand
TCTGCATTTTTAGGATCTACTCTTACCTCAGCAAAATCGCTTCCTCTTCCCCAATAACGTTCGTCGGCATTTATGTTTGCCCAGGTTTCGCCGGCATCATCGCTGCGGTAAATGCCGCCATATTTTCCTGCATCAACAGTTGCATACAAACGGTTACTGTTTGATGGGGCAATGCAAAATCCAATGCGGCCCAAACCCTGTTCAGGTGTGGGTAAACCGGTGGTTAATTTTTTCCAGGTGGTACCGCCATCAGTACTTTTAAACAGGCCACTTTCTTTTCCGTTCCAGGCGCCGTTTTCCCAGGGACCTTGTCTGCCTGCCCACATATCTGCATAAACAATGTTTGAATTATTTGGGTCGATGGTAACCTGTATGGCACCGGTGTTTTCATCTTTGTATAAAACACGTTCCCATGTTTTACCGCCATCAACAGTTCTGTAAACACCACGTTCTTCATTAGGGCCATAAGGATGGCCGAGTGCTGCTGCAAAAACACGGTTCTCGTTTTTTGGGTCAATAGCAAGTCCGCCAATTTGCTGAGCTTCTTTTAAACCAGTATTTATCCATGTTTTGCCGCCATCGGTTGATTTGTAAATGCCATCACCAACACTAAGGTCTGGCCGCTGCAGGCCTTCGCCGCTGCCCACATAAATTGTATTTGGGTTTGAAGGAGAGACTACAATATCACCGATGCTTCCGGTGGGCTGGTCATCAAAAATGGGTTTCCAGGTGCGGCCAAAATCGGTTGTCTTCCACACACCACCATTGTTTACGCCAATGTAAAACACATTGGGTTGCGATGGAACACCCACAGCACCAACGGTTCTTCCGCCACGGTGCGGACCAATGCAGCGCCACTGCATAGCGTTATAATATTTTGCATCGAAGGTTTGGGCGTTGCTTGTTATGCTTAGAAAAATAAGCATCAATAAAAAAAATGGCTTCATAATAGTTTGGTTATAGTTAATGAAAGTACAAATAATCGGGCACAGGACAGGTCAATATTTCTCAGTAACTTTAGATAATAAAACTAAAAGAATATGCTGGTTAAAAAACAGGTGATGAAAACACTGAAAGAGATGCCCGATGAGTTTTCGATGGACGAAGCTATTGAAAAGCTGATTGTGCTCAATAAAATTGAAAAGGCCCGCAAAGAGATAAAAGAAGGCAAAGGATTATCAACTAAAGATGCCGAAAAAAAATTGCAAAAATGGCTGAAATAATCTGGGCACCTTCGGCATTAAAAGATATTGGTGCCATTGCTAACTATATTGCAAAAGATTCAGTTTGGGCTGCAGAAAATATGGTAAGACTGTTTTTTGAGAAAGCGAAAATTTTAGAACGCTTTCCATTCATTGGTAAACCAGTTCCTGAAACCAAAGTAAATTATCTTAAAGAAATACTGGTAAGCCGATACAGAATTATTTATGAAATTATTTCTGACGAAGAGGTTCATATTCTTTCTGTTCATCACCAATCAAGACTTTTAAAAAACAATCCAACATTTAAAAAAAGATTACGCAAATGAGTTTAGTAAAAGAATTTAACGACTACCGCACAAAAATGAATGAGGTGATCCTCAGCAAAGAAAACCTGGTGATAAAAAGGTTATGGAACCTGGATACCAACACCTACGCCGAAGGCGCACTGGATATAAAAACAAAAGAACTGCTGGGCCTTGTTGCCAG
>JANMBZ010000180.1:0-2052 GCA_031360765.1 Chitinophagaceae bacterium | reverse complement strand
AGCAACTGCAAAAAGAAAATGTTCAATTAATAGACTGCCAGTTGCACACCAATCATTTGGAAAGCCTGGGAGCTAAAATGATACCGAGAGAAATATTTGCTGAAATGCTTACTGCAAATACAGGGCAATAATTTCCTTATTTTTGCCTATATTTTTTAAACGACTAACTATGCTATTTGAGTTTACAGAAGAACAGTTGATGATAAAACAGGCCGCTAAAGATTTTGCAGTAAACGAATGCCTGCCTGGTGTAATTGAGCGGGATGAACATCAGAAATTTCCCAAAGAACAGATTGAAAAATTAGCCGACCTTGGTTTTATGGGCATGATGGTAAAACCAGAATATGGTGGCAGCGGACTGGATACTATCAGCTATGTTTTGGCAATGGAAGAGATTAGTAAAATAGATGCAAGTGTGAGTGTTTGTGTAAGTGTAAACAACAGTTTGGTTTGCTACGGCCTGCAGGAATATGCTACTGAAGAACAGAAACAAAAATATTTAAAGCCTCTTGCGCAAGGCAAAAAAGATGGCGAATTATACATCGGTGCATTTTTACTGAGTGAGCCAGAAGCCGGTAGCGACGCTACTTCGCAAAGAACTACCGCCGAAGATAAAGGCGATTATTATTTACTCAACGGCACTAAAAACTGGATAACGAACGGCAACAGTGCCAGTGTATATTTAGTAATAGCGCAAACCGATGTTAGCAAAGGCAGCCGTGGTATTAATGCTTTTATTGTGGAGAAAAGCTGGGCCGGTGTAGAAGTTGGAGCCAAAGAAAATAAACTCGGTATACGTGGAAGTGATACACACAGCATCTTATTTACCGATGTTAAAGTACCCAAAGAAAACCTGATTGGTAAAGATGGTTTTGGGTTCACCTTTGCTATGAAAACACTTGCTGGTGGCCGAATTGGTATTGCAGCACAGGCATTGGGCATTGCCAGTGGTGCTTACGAACTGGCATTGGCTTACAGCAAGCAGCGCAAAGCTTTTGGAACCGAAATTATGAACCATCAGATAATTCAGTTTAAACTGGCTGATATGGCCACCAGGATTGAAGCAGCCCGATTACTTTGCCTGAAAGCTGCGTGGGAAAAAGATAATCATATTGACTACACCCTAAGCAGCAGCATGGCTAAAGTATTCAGTAGCGAAACCGCCATGTGGACTGCCACCGAAGCCGTGCAAATACACGGTGGTTATGGTTTTGTAAAAGAATACCATGTTGAACGTATGATGAGGGATGCAAAAATTACGCAGATATACGAGGGCACCAGTGAAGTACAGCGAATTGTGATTAGCAGAAGTATTTTAAAAGGCTAATTACTTACTCCGCAGTTATTATAGGCATCCACAATATTTTTAAACCGCTGAAAACGCTGCTCGTTGGTAGCGTTTTCAGTCCAGGTAACAGTTTCATCTTTCGCCATCATTTTTTCCAGTAATGTTTTACAATTGCTGATTCGCATCAGCACACTTTGCGATGAATTGTAATAATCAAAATCAATGGATGCCAATTCGCTAAGGCTTGCATCAGGAAATTTTATTGCAATATTATTTTTTGCAGTACCATCTCCCACCTGAAAAATACCGCATTTAAGGGTGCCGTAAATTAATTTTACACAAACATTGTGTAAAAATTTATCATCGTAATCAATTTTTATATCTCTGAAATAATACGTTTGCTTATCAATCACAATATCACTTATAATAGCTATATTATATTTGGCGGAGGTAGTTATTGTTTGCCTTTGCCCACGGGATTTTATTTTTTCAGTAGTTGCAATTTCAATTAACTCTTCATTTTCACCAGCAAGATTGATCATTATTTCGCCTTGCAATTTTTGCGCCAATTTAATATTCATAATGCCTTTATAGCTTTGCTGAGCAGCAGCGGTTACTGTAATTAAAAAGCAGGTTATAGTTAAACAGGCCAGTTTTAGTTTCATACTGTATATTTGTTTTAATAAAGATAAACTTCACCATAAAACTGTACATACCCATTGCAGGGTATTTATATTATGCCTGTAAATAAAGAAAAATATTTA
>JANMBZ010000165.1:0-24688 GCA_031360765.1 Chitinophagaceae bacterium | reverse complement strand
TTATATCATGCGGCGGGAGATTTATTATTTTTCCGATTTCATTTTTTTCAAAAGGCCCGTCAAATCCATCCATAATTCGGTCGAACTGAACACCCATTTGATAGGCCAAAGTCCAGCCTGCGGCATCATACGGTGGCACAGGCGGCCCGCCGGGATACTGAAAATCATTGGGATGATCCTGTGGTTCAAACAGATCCAGAACGTGTGGTCTGAAAGCCTGGTTTGTTTTTACGATATAGGAATTGGCAGGATATTTTTTTCCGGCAACGGTAAAATCACTTGTTGCTTTTTGAACAACAATACCGGTTTTTATCAACGCATTTAAAAATTCAACAGCTGTTGCAAAATCAGGTTGATCGGATGGAATGATGTAACCACGTGGATCTTTAAAAGCAATATCCTTCATTACACTGTCGTAAAACTTAACAGGAACATTCGCCGCTGTATTTCTTACCGGTTCATTTGTTGGCTTTACTCTTTTTAAAGAATCCTGGTAAAGTTTATCCATGGCCGCAATTTTTGAGGGAGATAAAGACCAGGTATCGGTATTGCCTTTCTCCATGGCATTTTTGCCCATGCGATAAATATTCATCAGCAATTCATCCCGGTTACGGGATGCATAATTTAAAACGGCATAGTTTAAGGAAACTGAATAATCAATGGTTTGCCTGAATAACCATTTTTGTGGTACTATCGGGTTGGGTGTAGCCGCATTGGGAATTAAACGTGATGTTACCAGCGGAATATTTGATGGATTTGGACTGCCCACAATTTCGGTAAGTAAACCAATCATGTTGTGAAAATAAGTGGTAGTACGCAATCCTCCATTATACCAGGTACTAAAAACAGAGCCTGCCTTGCTGGTAAAGCCGGGTTTACTTTCGGCATTCAAGCGGTTTTGCATGGCCGCACCTATTGCATCAAGCCCTGTAATAATTAACGGATCAAAAACGTAATTAAACGGATCACGGTAAGGCGGCCCGGCAACTATAGAGCCTGCAGGCCCTGCCTGGTGGTGGTTGTACATGATCTGCGGCAGCCACTCAACAAATAATTGCCTTGCTATATTCTGTGACTCTTTTAAATTCAGCATGTAAAAATCACGGTTATTATCGTGGCCTGCATATTTTTCATACAGCCGTGGTAAATTAGAAAGACTGCGTTTTTCCGGCTTTGCCTCACGCATGTACCAGTTACTTACAAGTTCCTGCCCATCAGGGTTTGCATGAGTCATCAAAATGATAACGTCGTTCAAAATACGTATGGTTTCATCATCGGTTCGGCTTATTAACTGGTACGCAGTTTCAATAAGCTGGTGAATGCCCGAAGTTTCTGTTGCATGCAAACCACCATCAATCCAAACTACGGCTTTCCCGATTTTTGCAAATTGTTTTGCTTCATCCATACTAATTTCTGCATTGCCCATCTTTTGCGAAATCAATTTGTACTCTTCCAGCTTTTGTAAATTTTCAGGCGATGAAACAATCATCATAAACTGATCTCTACCCTCTTCGGTTTTACCAATAACTGTATATTTAGCACGGTTTGATGCCTGTGCCAGTTTTTTAAAGTATGCCTCAGTTTGTGTAAACGTAGCTAACTGATAGTTATCGCCGATGTTAAACCCAAAATGTGCTGCAGGTGTTGGAATATTTTGTGCAACTGCCATTTGAAAGCTGTTGCAAACAATTACAAATAAGACTACCAGTTTTTTAATAAGCATAGTTTTGTTTTAGATTATCTAAAATAAACAATTTAAGTGCAGGATATTATTTTAAGGGATTGTTTTCTAAAATTTTTACGAGTGATATGAAATTGATATGCGGTAATTTTGAAACAGGAATTTTAAAATTTTATTGAAATGAATCAACATGAGCTTTTGCTGCTGTGTGCTTTTACGGTATCAGGTTTTTTAACAGGCCTTTTTTTACATAAAATAATCTTGCCTTTAATTGCAAAATTGGCGGCAAAAACTTCTATCAAATCAGATGACCTCATCATTAAAACCATCCGTGCATGGATAATTCCCTGGTTTTTTGCATTGGGATTATATTTGGGTCTTAAACAACTAAACCTTGAAAGTCGTTTTTATTTCTGGATAGAAAACGGCCTGATGATATTTTACATTTTCTCCGCTACCATGATTGTAGCAAAGATTGTATCGGGCCTTATAAAAATAAAAGCCGCCGGTACAGATGCCATTATTCCTTCTTCATCCATCATCAGCAATATTGTAATCATCATTATTTATTGCCTGGGGTTACTTATCATTTTGCAATCGCAGGGTATTTCAATTACGCCGGTACTTACAGCGCTGGGTGTTGGCGGATTGGCCGTGGCACTGGCTTTACAGCCAACCCTTTCTAATTTATTTGCAGGCTTACAAATAATTTCATCGGGTAATTTTAACCGGGGCGATTTTATAAAATTAGCCTCCGGCGAGGATGGTTTTATTGAAGATATTACCTGGAGAAGTACCACCATCAGGGCAGCATCAGATCATATTATTATTGTGCCAAACTCTAAACTTGCTGATATGATCGTTAGCAATTATTACTTGCCACAACATGAAATTACTTTTGGGGTTGAGGTTGGCATCAGTTACAACAGCGATCTTAACCTGGTTGAAAAAATCACCAAAGAAGTTATTGAAGAAACATTGATGGAATCTGCTGATGGGGTAAAAAACTTTGAACCAGAGATAAGTTTTGTTGCATTTGGAGACAGCAACATCAGGGTAAAAGCGTTTTTACGGGTAAATAATTATTCTGCACAATTTAATGTGAGGAGCAACTTTATAAAAAAACTGCATGAGCGATATACAAAAGAAAACATACTTGTGCCTTACCCTGTAAGAAACATTATAATGAAAACAGCTGAATAATTAATACTTTTAGTTTTGAATGTGTAAAAAAGTTAACTTTAATTTATAACCAAAACTAATCTTATGACTGCTTCCGCAAAATCTGTGTGTTATTTTGGATTTTACCTGTATGTAGTTGGTATAACACTAATGGTTGCTCCCAACTTTTTATTAAGCACTTTACAATTACCCGAAACCAATGAAGTTTGGATAAGAGTTGTAGGCGTATTGGCTTTTGGTATTGGCTACTATTATCACCGTGCCGGTGCTGGTAACATGCATCCGTTTTTTATAATTACGGTGGTAACCCGTTGCTTTATATTTATTGCTTTTTGCGTTTTTGTTTTGCAAAACTATGTTTCACCGGTATTAATTCTGTTTGGTGCTGCCGATCTTGCAGGTGCTGTTTGGACCTGGGCTGCACTGCGCAGTGAAAAAGCTGCAAAACAAAATGATTAGTGCCCTTTTTTATCTTCGGGCAATAATTTTATGTAAGAAATTTTAAAACGGTTTTCAACCACTTCACCCTGTACTTCAGCCTTGCGTATAGCATTGCACATACCATCATGCGCATGGGCATCTCCGAATGCATCAATATCTGCCCCATCTGCATAATAAGCCTTACCATCAATGCGTACAGCCATATCACAGCTTTTACCAGCAAGGCCCAGCTTACATTTACCGCATGATACTTCAACAACCTGCATTGGTTTGTCTGCTGCCGGCATATTAGTTTTTATTTGAGTAGTTTGGCTAATTGCTGTTAATGAAAACAAGCTGCAACACAAAACAATTAATAGTGATTTCATACAAAGATTATTTAGAGCATAAAAATAAGGTTTAAATGCAGGCAAATTTTTTTTGAACCACAAAACCTCAAAAAAATAATCAGGTAGATTTAGTGCAGATACAGCAACAGTATTATAAATTTATTGTACATTTAGAAAGGCTCTCAATTAACCCATGCAATTAAACATGATAACAGATATTGATAAGCTGCGAAGATTTGTTGCCGAAAACAAGACAGACAGAGCTTTGCAAATGCTGCAGGATGCCATAACTGCCTATCCTGATATGCAGAATCAATTACTTACCCTTACCGCTAAATTTACTGATATCCGCAAAAAAGAAAATATAGGATTGATTGATGATGAGGAGGCCATGAAATTTAAAGCACAGATAAATTATTCGTTGCTGGAAATGATAAATGAGGTAGAAAATCAAAGTAGTAATGGATCAAAAAATTACCCGTTTGCAGAAGTCTCATCTGGTGAAACTCATGCAAAACAAAAAACTGTTTTCATATCATATAATCATCACGATAGTGCAATTGCCAACAGGCTTAAAGAAAAACTTGCGGCTGCAAATATAAAAGTGATTATTGATAGTGAGCGGATGCAGGCCGGAGAAGATATAAAGGAGTTTATTGAAAAAAGTGTAAGTGAAACTGATACCACCATTTCGCTGGTATCGGCTACCAGCCTGCTATCGGCATGGGTTGCCATGGAATCTATCAACACATTTTATCATGAAAAAACAAATACAAAAAAGAAGTTTATAGCCTGTTTTATCAGCGATGATTTTTTCAAAAGAAATTTTACGGATGAAGCACTAGATCATATTGATGGCGAAGTAAAAGAAATTCAGAACCTGATAAGTGCACGGATGGAAAAGAACCGCAGCATTCGTGATTTGCAGAATGAACTTACCCGTAACACAGAGTTGCGAAACAATATGGACGAAATTGTGAGGCGCCTGCGTGAAAGCCTGTGCATAGATATAAGAGATGAAAAACTGGAAAGCAATTTTAATAAAATTACAGAAGCAGTTAACTCATAACCAAAACCTACTTGTATGATTTTTACAGAACGTATTGAAAAACTGTTAGGTGCCAATCACATAAAAGAAGTGATTGAAGAATTTTTAAAGTTTTTAAGCGAAGTTCCGCAGTCTGACAAAGATGCCAGGAACGATGCCAACCAGTTGCGTGGCCAGGTTATCATTCTTTCGGGCCGGTTTACCGACCTGAATGCAAGGATAAACACCAACACCATTGACCGGGCCAGTGCCAACCAGGAAAGAGCGGTTTTAATAAATTCTTTTGTGCAGATATTAAACCAGCTACCATCCAGCTATCCCGATCTTAATAATTATGTGGCAGAAAAAAACGAAGATGATGAATGGAAGGAAGCACAACAAAGAAATACCATTGAAGAATACCAGGATTATTTTAGCAAATATCCCAATGGCAAGTACAAAGCCGCCACTATAAAGCTTATTGCCGAACTGGAAGAAGTAAAACAAAAACAGGATGCAGAAATTAAGAGACTTGCATCGCTGGAAAAAGAAAGAAGAGAAAATGATAAAGCTGCCGATGCTGATGCCCAAAAAAGTGCCCAACCTAAAACCCGGCAAAACTATGGTACCAGTGGCAATGTTATGGCCCCTGCTCAACAAAAATCAAAGGCTTTTTTATACATTATAATAGGGGCATTAATCGGTATAATATTTATCGTAATTCTTGCTGTGGGAGCTTCTTCAGATACAGCACCAAAGCCTGTAAACAACGATTATTCTTCCCAACCCGATAAACCGGTTGAAGCAAACAGCGAAGCTGCAAAAGCTGAATTAAAACTTGCTTTTGAAACGGCTTATGAGTCTGTAATTGCGGCAGCATTTTATATGAATCCATCGGGGCTGAACCAATATTATAGCGGCGAAGCACTTAAAACTTTAAACACCCGCATTGAAACCCTGATTGCTGCTGATACATACTTACAATCTATACTTGATGACAGAACCTATAAAAATATAACTTTAACCAACAATCAAACAGAAGGGATTATAGATGTAGATGAAACCTGGAGCTACGTTTATTTTGATAATGCCACTAAATTGTGTAAAGGCAAACAAAATAAGTACAGATCATCTGTAACTGTATATTTTAAAAAAACTGCCAGTGGATGGATGGTAACTTCTTTTATAACTGGTAATGAGCCAATGCCAGCGATGGTACCATGTAGCTGATGCATTAAGGAAAAAGTCGTTTTAAAAATATTTCTGAATTATTTTTTTGTGTTCATGCAATTGTCTCTCAGCGTTTTCATATAAACGGCTCCTTTCTCCCGGGCAAAATGTATGTTTTGCTCAGGAATGTCTTCAGGGTTTTTGTAATGCTCCAAAGCCTTATCAATACTGCTTTCCCGCAGCAGGTGCAGCATCGGGTAAACCGAGCGGTTGGTATAATTGGCTGCATCATTTTCAGGTACTCCGGCAAATTTATATTGGGGATGAAAACTGGCCAATTGGTATATACCATCGTATTTATATTGTTTTAAAAGTTTTTCGGCCACTGAAACCATATCCAGGTAATCATCAAATTTTTTAAACGTATCCCGAAAAATCAGGAATGAGGTTTCAATAGTTTCATCATTGTCAAGTCGCATTACTTCCTGCATAAAAGATTCCAGGCAAATGTTTGTTGCTGTAGAGGTTTCTACCTTAAAAAAAACAGTTTGTTGCTTTATAACTTTTGCGGCAAAAGGACAAAAATTACAGCCGATTACCACTTCGTTGATCCATTTTTTTGTATGCTCAATTACCTGTTCAGTTGTATTCATTTTATAACAGCTTTAGGGTAAAGCTAATTGATTGCCTGTATAACAGGAGTATATGTTTCAAAAAATATTACTGGGTTTCGGTTCATTATTAGGGCTTGTAATTGCATTTGATTAACATAGTTTACTATTTATTAACAAGGAGTAGCATCTCATTTGTAATCAGGGGTTACATAACATATTAAAACAGGTGGCTTGTTTAAATAGATTAAGGAGCATATTTGGCTTTAAAGTGTAAAAGGATTATGATCTAGCAGGTTTCATTAAAAAAAAACATTTATCAATACTATTAATTCCTATGTAAAAATGCATTGGCATTTTAAAGCGCTACACATTGAGTGGCGTTTTTTTATTTCGAAAATTGAATTGAGGCAATAATTGATTTTCTTTGCAGAGATTATGTCATTATATTTTACATCTTTAAACTCAGGCAGCAATGGTAACTGCTATTATGTAGGTACAACAACCGATGCAGTTTTAATAGATGTGGGCCTTAGCTGCCGTGAAACCGAAAAGCGCATGAAACAGCTTGGCTTAGAGATGAAAACGGTAAAAGCAATTTTTGTATCGCATGAGCATGGCGATCATATAAAAGGAGTTTCTACACTGGCAAATAAGTATAGCTTACCGGTTTATATTACTTCTAAAACTGCTCAACACGGGCCCAGACTTATCAGCCATCTTAGTAAAAGTTTTGTTGCAAATAAAGAGGTTATTATTGGAGATTTAAAGATCAACCCTTTTTTAAAAAGCCATGATGCAACTGATCCACATAGTTTTACAATAACCTGTAATGGAATTACAGTTGGCGTATTTACTGATATAGGAAATGTTTGCGAAGAACTTATCCGGCATTTTAAAATATGCCATGCAGTTTTTTTAGAAGCCAACTATGATGCATCCATGCTGGAGAATGGCAAATACCCTTTACACCTCAAAAACCGTATCCGGGGTGGTAAAGGACATTTATCAAACAAAGAAGCACTGGATCTTTTCATAACACACCGCTCCCCCTTTCTATCGCATGTTTTGTTATCGCATTTATCAAAAGAAAATAACTCGCCGGAAATTGCAGGAGAATTATTTCTACAACATGCAAACAATATTAAAATTACAGTTGCTTCCCGGTACCAATGCACCGAAGTATTTACCATTGCTACAGGCGATAGGAAAATACCAACAAGTGTTAAGGAAAATTTTAAAGCAATGCAACTGGCCTTGTTTGAATAATTTAATTGATTAGCTATGGTTGAAAATCTGCTGGGGCTTTTTAAAGAATATCAAAGCCTTGCCATTTTAATCAGCATTTTTATCAGCATAATAATAGCAGTTATAGGTGTGATACCCAGCGTATTTGTAACAGCTGCCAACATATTATTTTTTGGTTTTTGGCCTGGCATTTTCATCTCATTTGTTGGCGAGGCTATAGGCGCAGGTATTGCTTTTTTATTATATCGTAAAGGATTTAAAAAAAATTTAGAAACCAAATTTGATAAATATACCAAGGTAAAACGATTAATAAACGCAACAAATAAAGACGCATTTTACCTGGTAATTGCTTTAAGATTAATACCGTTTGTGCCCAGCGGATTAATAACACTTGCTGCAGCAATAGGAAGAATATCATTTCTTACTTTTATAGTGGCCAGCTCACTGGGTAAATTACCTGCATTGCTCATAGAAGGCTATGGCGTTAATTCGATAGTTAATTTTGGGTGGCAGGGCAAATTAATTTTATTTTTAGCTGCAGTTTTCTTAATATACTGGTTCATTATAAAAAGAAAAGAATCTGAATAATTATTCCACCAACTTTTTACCATTTAAAATAAGGCTGTATGATAATAAAACATCTGCAATTGCTTTTTCTTGTATTGTTTTTTAATACCGGTTTAAAAGCACAGACCGCAAAATCAGATTCTGTACAGGTTGCCAAATCCTTACATGAATTATTACTTATTTGCCGCACTGTTGATTTTAAAGATCCACAGGTAACCAAACTTGGCACTTTTTACAAAGCTGCTCCCTACATTGTTTACCGGGGCGATGATAAAAGCCGTGCCTGGAAGGTAATGAGCAATTATACAAATGAGTATGAGAAAAAAGGCGTTGATGATATTTGTGAACGCATAAACAGAACCGTTAACCAGGACAGCAGCGGTTATAAAATCATTAAATACTTTACCGAAAAAGAATCGGAAGGAATCTGGCACGTATTGATGGTTAGCTACAAAAAGAAAGGCACAGAAAAAACAGCCGCTTTCGCATTTTTAAAAATCGGAAACAGGTTTGGGCTGGGCGATATTGATTAGCAGGATTTTTTTTGTTCCAAAAATTTTCTAAAAACCCTGCTCAAACCTACCCGAATTATGCTTATTCTGCTCCCACAATTTGTTATACCAAAGGGTTTGCGACCTGCATGAGAAAGAAAAAATTAAAAAATATAAATTGCGATAATTATTAATTGAACAGGTTGAGTAAAATAAGATAATGCAAAATCAATTTAAGCCCACTTATATTTTCCGTTTAAGTTTAGTTATTCAATACTTTCAATTTGATAATCAATTTTATTAATGGCAGCATGTTCACCTGGTTTTAAACCCATTAGTTTTTGGCCCAAAGGGGACTGGGCTGATAAGGCGATGACAGGAATATTATCAATAATAGCTTTACCCAATGCAGTGCTGATAAATAAATAACCACGGTTGGTTTTAACCAGGCTGCCATTTACAATTACAGTTGCAGTAATGTTTGGATTTATTTTTTCCAAAGTATTTTTCTGAGTTATTATTTCCTGTAATTGTGCTCTTTTATTGGCCTGCTCTATCTGAAGCATAGCCAGTGCTGTTTCATGCTTATCGCCTGCGGTACTTTTGGTTTCGTTGGTACCGCTTTCTTTTAAATCGGATAATACCTGTTGCAGTATGTTAATCTTTTCATCAACCAACTGCATGTAATGATTATATATTTTTTGTTTCAGCATCATGTTTGTGATTTTTTAAAATAATCAATCATTGCAATAAATAATTTTTAAGCACTCGGGATTACAGATTACATTTATCCATAAAACCTAATCATGTTTTGTCGCATAGCAATAATAATTTTAGTTTGCGTTACGTTGCTTAGCTGCAATCAAACCGGCAAATATTATTCTCCAAATAAAAAAGATACATCTGCACAAATTTCACTTAAAGCAGGCAGCACAAGTGCAAAAATTGAAGCTACTGAAATAAATTTTGATAAAACAGATCTGCAATTGTTTTGTAATAAGGAAATTACTCCCTACTGTGTACTGCTTCCTTTACATGAGTTTAAAGAAGATTTTAGCAATGAATCAGCTATGAAGGCACAACATAAATTTGTACTTAAGCAAGATAGCATATCCCTTACCAGTATTGAGTTGCATGGCTTTAGTATTGATAAGAAAAATAATTACAACAGCTTACTTTTTTACAAACGTGATAAAAGGGATGTTGAACAGGGAGGCCTTGGTATTGATACTGCTTACATTGACCAGGCTAATCACTTCTACCTGATAAAAGGATATTTGCCAAATTACATGAACATGAAGTATGTTCAGTTAAACTGGATCTTAGAAGACAGGATTGCTGTATATTTTAATTATGATGCAAAAGAGGAAGCTTTGTGGAATTACAGAATTGCTGCAATAATAAAGAGAGGAGTTAAATTAAATGATCAGTAGCAAATATGAGATTGATATCTCAAAAAAAAGTATCTCTGAAAAACAGGCTTATAATAAAAAGGTTGTTGGTTATTTAAAGAACTACATTACATGGCTGAAACAATACCATGAATGAACAGTTTGATCTTTTAATTGATAGTTACCTTGCAGATAATATAGGAATAGCACCGGCTTTCCTCTCACCAAAATTATCGGCTGGCCTGCAACAAAATATTTTACAATTACAGAAGGATGACCTTATGACTGCTGCAGGCATCGGTAACAAAGACATAAAAGATGAAAGCCAGCAAATGCGCAGCGATAAAATTTACTGGATGGATAAAAAGCACAGTAATGCTTTTGAAAATGAATTTCTGCAGCATGCCGAAGATTTTATAAAGCGGTTAAATAGCACCTGTTATGCCGGCATTAATGCCTACGAATTTCATTATGCAGTGTATGAGGAAGGCAGTTTTTACAAACGCCATAAAGATCAGTTTAAAAATAACGACCACCGTAAATTTTCACTTATTACTTATTTAAACGAAAATTGGCTGGATAAGGATGGCGGTCAGTTGCAGGTTTACAAGGATAATGAAATGCAAAGGATACAACCACATGCACAAACTGCCGTGCTTTTTAAAAGCGATGAAACGGAGCATGAAGTTATAAAGGCCAACCGTAGCAGAATGAGCATAACCGGTTGGCTGAAGGTTGTAAAAACGAATCACTCTTCCTTTGGCAATTGCTGATTCAATCTTAACTCATCAATATCTATTTCTCTTTCAGTTTGTTTGATAACGGCGTCACTAAAATCACCGTCTTTGTGTAGCCTGATGAGTAATTCACGTTGAAATTTATTGATCTCTACCTTTGCAGTAAGTAAATTATCAGGCTGGGCAGGTTTTACTTCGTAATTAAAATATTTTGCCCTTTTGTGCAGTTGAATTTCTTTGGTTAGCTTACGTATTTGCTGCTCAAATTTATTTTTAAGTTGCTCTTGTAGTTTACGATCTCCGTGTATGGGAAATTCATTTTCAATATAATGCAAGGTGCTATTTGCAAGATACAACTGAAGCTCACGTTGTTCTTCATCGGTGTTATCTTCTGGTTTAATTTGTAGCCATTTTACCAAAAACGGTAGCGTAAGGCCCTGCACCACCAGGGTTATAAAAATTACCACAAAAGCTAAAAATATTATGGAAGACCTTTTTGGAAAAGCTGTACCATCATCTAAAGACAATGGTAGTGCCAGTGCTGCTGCAAGGGATATAACTCCACGGGTTCCTGTCCAGGCAACTACCATTACATTTTTCCAGGTGTTTTTGGTATCGGAATAGTTTTCAGCAGCAACAATATCTTGTTTATTTTTATTAAAAACACTCGACCAATATGCACCACCAAAAACCCAGATGATCCGAACTATAATGGTAACGAGGCTTATGATTAAACCGTAACCCAGAATTATTGGAATTGGATAGCGGCCCAGATCTTTTATAATTGATGGCAATTGTAACCCTATAAGTATAAAAATAAAACCGTTCAATAAAAATATGATGGTATCCCACACCACCCGTGTTCTCATCCTTGCCTGCGATGCAAAAATTTCGGGCGACTTACGTGAAATGACCAACCCCGTTACTACAACTGCCAGCACGCCCGACATGTGAAACTGTTCTGCTGCCAGGTAAGCTACAAAGGGGGCAAGCAATGTAAGGCTTGTTTCAACCAACGGATTGTTTTCAATTTTTTTATGTGCAAAAACAAATAAAAAACCAGTTGCCAGGCCAATTAAAATGCCAACTGTTGATACCAGAATAAATTCAACCCCGGCCTGCCAGAAAACAAAGCTGCCTGTGGTTACTGCAAGCACTGCATACCGGTAAGCAATTAGTGCCGATGCATCGTTTACCAGGCTTTCGCCTTCTAAAATAGTTATTGTTTTTTTATTAAGGCCCAGCCCTTTTATAATGCCTGAAGCTGCTACCGCATCCGGCGGAGAAATAACAGCGCCTAGCACAAATGCCAATGGCCAGGTAAAACCGGGTATAAGATAATGGGCTGTTACTGCAACTGCAAAAGTTGTAAAAAAAACGAGTGTGATGGCGAGTGCAGAAATGGGCCTTATGGATGTTTTAAACTCAAGCCAGGAGGTTTTAGAAGCAGCATCGAATAGCAATGGCGGAAGCATGATTACGAAAACAACATCAGGATCTAACTGCAGGTCTGGTAATTGTGGCACAAAGCCAATGATAAGCCCTGCAAAAACCAATATAACCGGAAAAGGAAATTTTCTCTTATTCACTATCGCTGTTAAACTTATCAGGATAGCCAATATAAAAATAACCACTTTAAAATTTTCCATACAAACTCAATCTACGAATAAACTTATATAATGTTATACCCCTTCATTTAATTATTATCATAGCACGTTAAAATAAGTTTAACTTTAATCAAATTTATAATCATGAATATTCCTGTAATAATATTGATTGGGGTTTTGTTGGTTGGTTTAGTCGTTTTCCTGATTATAAAAAACCAAAAAGATAAAGTTAATCTGGAAGAAAAACTTAACAATGATTTTCCTAAATCCAAACCAGAAGAAGGTGATATCGAAACTGACGAGGTAATGAAATAAATATTTATTTGTACTGCTTCAATAATATTTAAAAAGATTTTTCCATCGTCATAAATTCCAACGGCTGTAAATGTTTACCGGTTATTTCATCTTCCTGAAAAGGTTTTCTTTCGCCTGTATCTCTGTAGCCATGGCGTTTATACCATGCTATCAATTCTGTACGCAAAGATATAACAGACATGTAAATTGAATGGCAATTAACCTTAGTTGCGTATTCTTCTGCTCCCTGTAACAATTGTTTACCAATTCCATTTCCTTGCAATGCCGGCAAAACACTAAACATACCCAGGTAAAGCTTGTTACTATTTTGCTGCAGGTTTACGCACCCCACAAGCTTCTCATCTTTTTTATAAATTAAAATTACACTGCCTGTTTGTTCAATTGCAGTTAAAATCATTTCATCATTGGTACGTGTATCGCCGCTGATGAGCAAGGCTTCCGTTGTCCAGCCTTGCTTTGAGCTTTCGCCACGATAGGCAGCATTAAGCAAATCTTTAATTGCAGACACATCTGCAACATTTGCCAAAGTAATATATGGGTTAGAGAAAAATAGCATGATGAGTCCGAAAATAATAATTTATCAGAACATTATTATTCTATTTTTATAAAATCTGGCATTGTTTTTATTGTATGATAATTAACATATTCTTCATACCAAACAATAAAAAATGAAAACTATTATTTTAGCATCTATGCTTTTTTTAGCAGGCTGCAGTGCCAGCCATATGTACGAAGGAACTTACAGAGTTGCATCGGTTAAAAAATTACCCCGGGGTCAATCTTTTGTAAAGTTTGAAGGCTTGGGTAATAGAGAAATGCTTTTACCAACTGATACTTTAAAACGTGGAGACCTGGTTTATTTTGTTAAGCAAAAAAAATAAGGCGCTTCACATTTAAGTCATTAATAATAAAATGCCCATCAATGGGTTTGCTTTAGATTAAAAGATTTTTCAATTTTTGTGAAAATAAAAATGAAAAAAATAATAAGATTCAGAAAAAAACATTTGTATAATTTTATGCCTCGTTTTTAAATGACTTATAAAATGTATCAGCAATTAACTTCCTTATTCATCAGTTGCATAATTACATGTTTAGCTACTGCACAAAATACAAAACCTGTTAAGGCTCCAGTGGCTGCTGCAACTGCACCCATTGGCAAGCCAGTTTATAATTTTAAAACAATAAATCCCAAACTCCAATATGTTTTTGTTGAGGATAAACCAACCAAATTGCACCCTCAGGAGGGGGATGATGTGATGTTACGTATGATAGCAATCTGCAACAATAGATTTATGTACAGCAGTTCGCAGGTAAATAAAGGCAAGCCGGGAGCCTTTAGTATTAGTAAAGCTGCTTTTAAAGGCGATATTGCAGATGCACTTATGCGGATGACACCCGGCGACAGTATTATTTGCCTGGTGGATGCACAGTCGATGTTTGAATATTCAAAAAAGAAACTACCTGATTATATTAAGCCTGGCGATAAAATACAATACAATATTAGATTGGTTTCTATAAAGCCAAAAGCTGAGTTGCAAAAAGAACGGGAGGCTACCATGATGAAAGTAATAGGAGAAGCACCACAGAAGATTGAAAATACCAGCACAGATGACGAAGCATTAAAAACATATTTCAACAGCAAACATATTACACCCACAAAAACATCATCAGGTTTGTACTATAGCATACAGCAGCAAGGCAGCGGGCCACTAGCTATACCCGGCGATGTAGTTACAATGAATTACAGAGGCACTTTGCTTGATGGCACCATATTCGACAGCAACATAGACAGTACTTTTATGCACATGCAACCGCTTAATTTTACGCTAGGCACCGGCCGTGTTATAAAAGGATGGGATGAAGGTATTGGTTATTTAAAAGGAGGGTCAAAAGCAACTTTTTATATTCCATCTGCATTGGCTTATGGCCCACAAAGCAGGCCTGGTAATGCCTTTAATCCAAAGGGCATTCCAGCAAATTCAATATTAATTTTTGAAGTAGAACTGGTTGATGTAAAACATCCGCAATAGCAGTATATCAGTATTTAATTTTTATTTCTCCGGATCTGTAATAGTATAATACTTTTTACAAAATCATTTCAATTTACTTATTAAAAAAACATCCCAGTTTTCAGGCAGCTGTAAAATTATTATTCTACAGTAAATAATTTTCCGGAATGAATGCATGGTTTCTTTTATTGGTTCATCTTGTTGCTCAAAAAATTTTCTGGTTGCTTCATGGTTAATTATTTGATTTTACGGGCCAAAAAAGACTCCAACACTAAACCTGAAAATCCAAACCAGATACAAATCCCTCAATCCAACGCATCACTTCCGCTCCTTCTGCTCCCGTGCATGGATTTGCAGCATTACCTAAAAAATACTGTACCGTTTTTTCAATCATAGGTTGCTGCACATGTTGCAGTGAATCAAAATCAAAAACTGTTTTTATATCGTTTGTTACCAGTTCAATACCACCTCCATCAAAAAAACTAAAACATATTTTTCCGTTGCGGCCTATAATTTCGCAGCAGTCTCTTTTTTCGGCTGCATTAAAGCACCAGGCACCGTTGAACACCATGTTATTTTCGAATAAAATATTACCAGCCACCATATCATCGGCTGCATATTTACCCGCCTGGTTAATTGCAATGCCGTTTATATTTTTTGCAGGGCCAAAAATATAATACAGCATATCAAGCTGGTGTGGTGCCAGATCGTGAAAAATACCTCCACCTGAAACAGCGGGGTTAACACGCCAGGCAAGGCTTTCATCTGCAAGTTGTGCTTTGGTAAAAGGGATTTTATATAAAGCCAACCTCACCAGGCAAACCTCTCCAATAACATTTGTACGAATCAGATCTTTTAATTTTTTAAAAAGCGGCCACTCTCTGCGGTAATGGGCAACTACCAGCTTTATATTTTTTTCTGCTGCGGTGGTTGCTATATTATTTGCAGCTGTATAATTAAGCGCCATTGGTTTTTCTACATATACAGATTTACCTGCTGCAATGGCGGCCAATGCATATTGCTCATGCGATGATGGTGGTGTAGCAATGTAGATGGCATTTACTTCCGGATCGTTAATGAGTTTATCCGCATCGCTGTACCATTTTGGTACATGATGTCGCTTTGCATAGTCGGCTGCTTTATCTGCATTACGGCGCATTACAGCTACCAATTTAGAATCGGATACTTTATTAAAAGCTGGTCCACTTTTAATTTCTGTAACATCGCCACAGCCTATAATACCCCAGTTGATTGTATTCATAAGCTAATTTACGATGCCAGCAAGAAATAAGAACAAATGGAAAAGTTTCACAAATAAAAAAGCCACTAAAAATTTAAAAGCATAAGGCAACCATTTTGATATATTGTACGATATGGGTAGTATGAGTATCTTTAATCCTCATTAACATACTAAATTGTACCATTTGTCAAGCAAACCAACGCTTGAACATATCATCCAGGGTTGCGTAGAAGCAAACAGGAATAGCCAAAAGCAGTTATACAAACTGTACTACAGCTTCTCTATGGGCATTTGCATGCGGTATAGCACAAGCCCTATAGAAGCCGAAGAAATAACCAATGACGGATTTTTAAAAATTTTTAAGAAGATAAATGATTTTGAGCCCACTCATCAAAGTTATGAAGCTTCTTTTGTGGGCTGGATAAAAAGAATATTTATAAATACTGCGATAGATTATTATCGCAAACATCACAAATCGTACACCTTGCCATTGCTGGATAACGATAGTTTTGAAATATCCGAAACTGCGGCAAATGCAATAGATAATATGTGCTATAAAGAAATTATTGAACTGGTACAAATGCTATCGCCCACCTACCGCACTGTTTTTAACTTATTTGTGCTGGATGGATACAAACATGAAGAAATTTCAAAACAGCTTAATATTTCCGTGGGTACATCAAAATCCAATCTGGCAAAAGCCCGGTTGAATATTCAAAAGCTGCTGCAGCAAAATAATATACAAGTATATGAAGAGCGAAAAGCCATATAAACAAATTGAAGATAAAATAATAGCAGCGGTAGAAACGCCTGACTATGCTTTTAATGAAGCATCTTGGAAAAAAATGGAAGCATTGCTGGATAAGAATAAAGACAGGCGCAGGCCGCTTTTCTGGATTTTTAGCATTGTTTTACTGAGTACACTTATTTTAGCTGGCGGCATAATTTATAAATCTTTCCATGTAAATGAGCAATTTATAACAGCAACAAAAAAAGATAAAAATGTTGATACAAAAAATAATGAGAAGCCTGTACTGCAACCAATAAACAAAAACGATAGTGATGAAGCCGCCTTGAAAACTTTTGTACCCGTAAAAAATACTGTGAACGACTATGCAATTTCTGCAGAGGCCGATAAAAATACTGAAATGAGTGATGATAAAACTGTAAAAACTAACAAAGTAAGTATCAGCAAAACTAAACCCACAAAACAGTTTCAGCATCTAAATCTTAAACCAAAAGCACTTATAGCAAATTTTAAAAGTAATCTTACCGGTTTAAAAATGTATAAAGCAAAAAGAAATACAAGTACAGAGAATTACAATGCAGCAAATAAAAATATTTTAAAAGACAGAAATAAGTTTGCAGTGAATATTACAGCGCCAGATGCAGAAACCGATATAACTGATCAGGGCAGTAATAATAAAGTAATATATAATGATTGGTTTTTAACCACTGTTAAAACAGATAGCACTGCCGCCGACCTTAGTAAAAACAAAGCTGTTAATAAAACTGATACTGCATTTAAAAAAATAAACGCAAAAACAAAATCAACAGATAAAAAAGAAAAAAACAATAAAAAAGTTTCAGGCTTTTATGTAATGGGCACTATTGGCGCAGAAGCCAGTTCAACAAAATTATTTTCGTATAAGAATAGCACTATTGCACCTGTATATGGTTTGGGATTGGGTTACCAGTTTAACAGGCGCTTAAGCATTCAGGCCGGATTTTACGCAGCTGCCAAAAAATATATTGCCGGCCCCAATGATTACAGTGTAAAAGCCGGCTCGTACTTAAGTATGGTAAAAATTATTAAGGTTGATGCCAATTGCATGGTTTACCAGATACCGGTTACGCTGCAATACAACTGGCTTATTAAACCACGTACAAACTATTATGCCTCAGTTGGGTTAAGCAGCTATATTATGAAAAAAGAAAAATATAATTATACATACGTAAGAAATAATTATCAATACAGCTATCCGTATGATTATACTAACAATAGCCACCTGGCTGCATCTTTACAATTTTCGCTGGGTATAGAAAAACAAATAGGCCGTAAATTTTACTTACAGGCTGCGCCGGTTTTTAATATACCCCTCAAGGGTGTTGGTGAGGGTAGCGTAAAAATTTTTACTACAGGTTTGCAGATTGGTTTAAAATATTATCCATTAAAACATTAACACAAGAGGCAACCATTTATAAATCAAAAACGTTCTACTTAAAACTCATGTTTATGAAAAAGATTTACAAACTAATTTCAGCTATTTCTTTATGCTTTATTTTTATATATACCGGTTGCGGTAAAAGCAGTACTCCTGCCCCTACACCCAATCCATGTGCAGGGGTAACTATTGTTGTAACCGGTACAACAACTCCAACATCAACCCCCTCAGCAACAAATGGCGCTATTACCGCCACGGCATCGGGCAGTACCGGTTTTACTTTTAGTTTAAATGGAGGAACAGCACAAGCTTCCGGCACCTTCAGCGGTTTGGCTGTTGGCAGCTATTCAGTTACCGCAAAAGATGTAAACGGGTGCTCCGGTACTCAAACTTTTTCGGTTACAGCAACTCCTTGCCCTTCCATTACTTTAACTGCAACCATTACCCAAACCACTACACCTGCCGCAACCAACGGCGCTATTGCAGCAATAGGTGCAGGCAGTACCGGTTTTACTTATAATATTAACGGGGGGGCTTTTCAGGCAAGCGGTACTTTTACAGGTCTGGCGGTAGGCAGTTATACCATTATTGCAAAAGATGTAAACGGTTGTACCGGATCTAATGCGTTTAGTGTAACGGCAGCATCTTGCCCTACCATAAATTTAACCTCTACACCAACCAATACATCTGGCCCAAGTGCAACCAATGGCAGTATAGCAGCTACTGCAACTGGTGGTGTAACACCTTATATGTATAGTAAAGATGGCGGAGTTACTTTTCAGGCAAGTGCCAGTTTTATAAACCTGGCAACAGGCACTTATGCAGTTGTAGCTAAAGATGCCAACGGATGTTTAAGTGCATCGGTAAGTACAATTGTTGGTTTTACCTGCCCAACAATTACAGCAACAACATCCACAGGCAATACTATAAAATGCGAAAGCAATACAGGAAGCATCACTATATCTGCAACTGGCAGCACAGGCTTTATGTATAACTTAAATGGTGGTCCTTTTCAAACTTCAAATATATTCAATGCGTTGGCGGTTGGTAATTTTACTTATGGTGTAAGAGACTTAAACAGCTGCCTTATAACTGGTAGTGCAACCATTAGCCAGGCACCCGCCGGGCCGTTATTTAATGCTGTAAAAGCTGTGTTGGCTACTAATTGTGCCACTCCAGGTTGCCATAGTTTACCAACACCACAAAACGGTTTAAATTTTGCAGATGACTGTACCATTGTAGGACAAGGATTAAGAATTAAAGCCAGGGCAGTGGATGCCAACCCATCGCAAATGCCTCCAAGCGGCCCGCCATTATCTGCTGCTGATAAGCAAAAAATTGTTGATTGGCTTAATGCTGGTGGTAAACACAATAATTAAATCATTTGAACTTCTTTTCAAAAAATAAAATTCGATACGGGTTGGTCATAGTATGCCTGGTGGTTGTTGCATTTGGTATTTATGCTTATAAAGAGTTTATGAGAAAACCCGCAGACCTTACTAAATCAGATGCTGCAGAACGCATATTGGCATCTGATTTATACAGCTTATACAGCAAATACGAAGACTCTGCTAACAAAAAATACACAGGCAAGATAATTGAAGTAACAGGCAGCGTTGTTGAAATTGAAAACCAACAGGACACCTTGTTAACTATTTTTTTGGGAGATACCTTGCAGACAGGAAGAATCAGTTGTTTAATTGAAAAAAAACAAACAGTTACAGCAAAAAATATTACATTGGGAGATGTAGTAAAACTAAAAGGTATTTGCACCGGCTACCTGATGGATGTGGAAATGAACCGCTGTGTAACTGTAAAATAAAATCAACAAAACTTAACCGGCAAATGCGAAAAAATATTTTTACTCTTTTTTTGTTTATAGCAGTTACATCAACATTGATGGCACAAAACAAAGTATTCACCAAATCCGGTATCATATCTTTTTACTCCAATACCAGCCTTGAAAAAATAGAAGCAGTTAATAAAAAAGTATTGGCGGTAATTGATGCAGCAAATAATAAAATAGAATTTGCACTGCTTATAAAAGGGTTTGAATTTGAGAAAGCCCTGATGCAGGAACACTTTAACGAAAACTATCTTGAAAGTGATAAATATCCAAAAGCAGTATTTAAAGGTAGTTTTGTTAAAACAGATGCCGCCCCTGTAATATTCACCAACAATACAACTCAAACATGGGAGATAACCGGTAATTTAACCATGCACGGTGTTACAAAATTAATTAAACTGGCTGCAACTATTGTTGTAAAAAACCAGGTAATAAGTGCTGCCGGTACATTTAAAGTTCTATTAAGCGATTATAATATTAAAATACCAGCAGTTGTAGCCAATAATATCAATAAAGAAATAAAAATCAACATCACTCTTCCATCACTACAGGAAATGAAATAAAAACTTATGAAAAAAATTGTACTCTTACTTATTGCAGCATTATCAGGCTGCCAGATCATGGCGCAGGATTCAACAAGCCTGTTAAATGGTTTTGAGGATAAAAGAGCAGTTCAAAAAATAACAGGTGCATTTAAATCTACCAGGGTAATTAATGCACATTCAACCGAAATGCTACACAAAGGCGAACTCGACTTCAGAATCATGCATCGCTTTGGCGTTTTTAAAAATGGCTTTAAAGATTTATTTGGGTTAGACTATGCCAGCATGCGCATGAGTTTTGATTATGGCATTACCGATAACCTGATGATTGGTTTGGGCAGAAGTACCATTTTAAAAGACCTGGATATATTTGTAAAGACAAGGATTCTGCAACAAACAAAAGGAGCAAAACAAATACCGGTTTCGCTGTTGATTGCTGCCGGATATATTGTAACAACCCAGGAATCTTTTGCAACCGTAAAGCCCACATTCGGCGACCGGTCATCTTACTACGTGCAACTGATTGCCGGACGGAAATTCAACTCAAAATTTTCTATGCAGTTAAGTCCGTTGCTGGTGCATAATAATGCTACCTTAAACCCAACAGACGACAATACCATTTTTGGTTTGGGCGGAGGCCTGAGATATAAAGTAAGTAAGCGAATTGCATTAGTGCTCGATTACCACCATGCTTTCGGTCAACTGGATAGTGTTATAACCAATCCATTATCTGTTGGTGTAGATATAGAAACCGGCGGACACGTATTTCAACTACACTTCTCTAACGCAACCGGCATGAATGAGAAGGGCTATCTTACACAAACCACCGGCAAATTTTTTAAAGGCGATATCCGTTTTGGGTTTAATCTTTCCAGAATATTTCATGTGGGGAAGAAGCGTAAAAAATGGTAGCTACTAAACAAATTCAGATTTTTTTCTGCCTACAACCTATTCTTAAAATCCAACTTGTGTTTTCGTAAAGTATCCAATGCAATATCATACCCTGCATCTGCATGGCGTATAACACCCATACCCGGATCGTTTCGCAACACACGACTCAACCTTGCAGCAGCTTCATCTGTACCATCTGCAACAATCACCATGCCTGCATGTATGCTGTAACCCATGCCCACACCACCACCATGATGTAAAGAAACCCAGCTTGCACCGCCTGCAGTATTTACCAATGCATTTAATACCGGCCAGTCGGCAACAGCATCGCTGCCATCAAGCATTGCTTCGGTTTCTCTGTTAGGCGATGCAACAGAACCGGTATCTAAATGATCACGTCCAATTACAATGGGTGCTTTTACTTTTCCGGTTCGTACCAGTTCATTAAAAGCTAGTCCGGCTTTTTCTCTGTCGCCCTGCCCTATCCAGCATATACGTGCCGGCAAACCCTGGAAAGCAATTTTTTCCTGCGCCAGTTTAAACCAACGCATCAGGCTTGCATTATCTGCAAACAGTTCCATCATCACTTTATCGGTTACGGCAATATCTTCTGCATCGCCGCTTAGTGCTGCCCAACGAAACGGCCCTTTACCTTCGCAAAATAAAGGGCGGATGTATGCAGGAACAAAACCCGGGAAACCAAAGCAGTCGTGAGATGTGAGTCGTGAAGCGTGAGTTACCGTACCCGTAGCACCATTTACAGTTGAAGCCTGACGATCTTCATATTCTTTTGCTCTTGCACGAATGTTGTTTCCATAATCAAATGTGATGGCACCTTTATCCATTAATTGCAACATCAGTTGCACATGCAGGTACATACTTTCGTAACTGCGGGCAATATATTCTTCGGGATTTTTTTCACGCAGTATGTTTGCATGTTCATTGGTAACATCATGTGGTATATAACCAACCAACGGGTCGTGTGCTGATGTTTGATCGGTTAATGTATCAGGTATAACATTTCTTTCAATCAGTTTTTGTAATAAATCAATAGCATTGCATAAAACGCCGATGCTTATGGCTTTCCCTTCCTTTTTATATTTTAATGAGGCATCAATGGCATCATCAATATCGATATGCTTTTCATCAAGATATTTTGTTTCAATACGTTTATCAATGCGCCATTCTTCTACTTCTGCAATAAGTGCAACACCTTCGTTCATAGTGATAGCCAATGGTTGAGCGCCACCCATTCCACCGAGGCCTGCTGTAATATTTAAAGTATCCTTCAATGTGCCATTAAAATGTTTGTTGGCAATAGCTGCATAGGTTTCATATGTGCCCTGTACAATGCCCTGACTGCCGATGTATATCCAGCTACCGGCGGTCATTTGGCCATACATCATCAAGCCCTTTTTTTCCAGCTCATCAAAATGTTTCCAGTTGGCCCAGTTTGGTACTAATTGAGAATTGCTCATTAAAACCCTGGGAGCATCTTTATGCGTTTGTAAAATACCAACGGGTTTTCCACTTTGTATCAGCAGCGATTCATCGTTTTCTAAAACTTTTAATGCTTTAATGATATTATCCAATGCATCAAAATTACGGGCTGCTTTTCCACGGCCACCATATACAATTAAATCATCGGGGCGTTCAGCAACTTCGGGGTCCAGGTTGTTTAGAAGCATACGCAGGGCTGCTTCCTGTACCCAGCCTTTGCAGGATAATTGAGTACCGGTTGGGGTTTTGTATTTAATTGCATCGTAGCCCATGTTATTATTTTTTGTGAACCACAAAAACCTAAACCACGAAGTTGAAAATTCTTAGTGCTTCGCCTTTTGTGTATTAGTTTTTTAATATTCTTTCTTTACAAAATTTACCGCTTTCATTATATCCTCATGCAAAATCCTGTCTGCATCATTAAAACTTACTTCTTTTCGAAAAGCAGTAATAATTTCTTCCAACGCTGCTGATGTTTTTAAAGGCCTGCGGAATTCCAATGCCTGCACGGCAGTTAATAATTCTATGGCTAATATTTTTTCTACATTTTCAATAACACGTTTGCATTTTGTAGCTGCATTGGCACCCATGCTTACATGGTCTTCCTGGTTGTTACTGCTCGGAATGCTATCAACAGATGATGGCGTACAAAGTTGTTTGTTCTCACTAACAATACCTGCGGCTGTATATTGTGGAATCATTAATCCTGAATTTAATCCGGGATTTGAAACCAGAAATGCAGGCAGACCTCTTTGTCCGCTGATGAGTTGGTACGTTCTTCGTTCGGAAATGCTGCCCAGTTCGGCCATGGCAATTGCCAGAAAATCAAGCGTAATTGCCAGAGGCTGACCATGAAAATTTCCACCACTTAAAATCATATCATCATCCGGAAAAATATTCGGATTATCGGTTACCGAATTTATTTCTTCAATAAAAACGCTGAGGATATAATCAAAACTGTCTTTGGTTGCGCCATGCACTTGTGGTATGCAGCGAAAAGAATACGGATCCTGCACCTGCGATTTTTTTGCGGTAGCAATTTCGCTGGCGTTCAATAGCTGCCGCATGGTTGCGGCAGTTGTTACCTGCCCGTTGTGTGCACGTATGGCGTGAATATTTTTGTGCAGTGGTTCTATTGTACAGTCAAATGCATCGTAACTGATTGCTGCAATAATATTGGCCCATTTAATTAAACGTTCGCATTGTACAAGGTTATACATGCCATAAGCACTCATAAACTGGGTGCCGTTTATCAATGCAAGTCCTTCTTTACTTTTTAATACTATCGGTTTCCAATCTAATTTTTTAAGTGCATCTGTAGCAGGCATTTTTACCCCGCCATAGTAAACATCTCCCAAACCAATCAATGGTAAACTTAAATGGCTGAGTGGTGCCAGATCGCCGGAGGCACCTAAGGAACCCTGTGTATAAATTACAGGCAACATATCGTTGTTGTACATATCCATCAGCCTTTCAACCGTATCGGTTTGCACGCCTGAATAACCGTAGCTCAGCGATTTTATTTTAAAAGCTATCATCAGCTTTACAATATCCTTTGGCACTTCTTCGCCCATGCCACATGCATGCGATTGTATCAAGTTGCGCTGCAGTTGCTGCAATTGTGTTTTATCAATCTGTACATTTTGTAAAAACCCAAAACCTGTGTTGATACCATAAAATAATGCATCCGTATTCTCC
>JANMBZ010000135.1:0-24539 GCA_031360765.1 Chitinophagaceae bacterium | reverse complement strand
AAAATTAATAAAAAATTTACCAAACCGGGGTCCGTTTTATACCGCGGTTGCAAATGTACTCTGCACCCGCTGTTATTACAAAGCAATTAATGATTGGTAAAATGTATTTCAAAACGACCCGGGTTTTGCAGGCAACTATTATAACGCCAGCAAATACTATTATTTTACAAAAGATAAAGTATGGAGTTTGTTGTATGGAGAGATCTTTATTAATATTGATCCTAAAAGTATCTACACGCCCGAAATAAAAAATATTTTATTGGAAGGCTATAAAAAACTATTTGCAGATGCCGACCTTGAAAAAAACAATAAAGACAAAAGCTCTTTTGCAAATGCTTATTTAAAAACCATGAACAAGCAAAGTTCATTGGTAACATCGGGTATTAATGCCGAAACACTTACAATGATAAGAACCCGTTTTATTTTAGAATGGGATGCCAGTTATGCACCAAAATATCCTTATAAATTATTTCAATTGCACAAACAATATATACAAGAGGGTTTGTTTGACGCCTACAACCAATGGGTTTTTGCAACGGCTGAAAATTTACCGGCTTACCAAACCTGGACCAACACACACAGCAAAGAGTACAATGCTTTAAATCGTTTTTTGCAGGATAGAATGTTTAAAGTACCGGGTGGGCAGTACTATCATAAGTAGCATGGCAGGTAACCATGCGCAAATCACTATTTTTTATTAACTTGTTGCACAAACTATATTTTTATGGAAGAGCAACGCGATGAAAAATTATGGCAGCTTGCAAAACGCCGTGCCGATTTTCAAAACAGCCTGGTAGGTTTTGTAATTACCACCGGTATTTGCTGGGTTATATGGTATTTAACATCTGGCCGTAATGGCTATAATTACGGTACGCCCTGGCCTTTATGGGTTATGCTGGGCTTGGGCATTGGCCTGGTATTTAAATTTATGAGAGCTTACAAAACCGATAAAGACACGATTACAGAGCGTGAATACGAGAAGCTAAAGAATCAACAAAAATAATATCCAGCTAAACTAACGATTGCTATATGAATGAAAATTCCAGGCTATTTGATTACATTGATTTTCAGTTAAACAGGTTTCCTAAAAAAGATATGTTTAGCGGAAAAGAAAATGGTAAATGGATAAATTACAGCACAGCCGAAGTAAAAAGTATTGTGAATGAATTGAGTGCCGCCTTATTAAAGCTGGGTGTAAGTGGCAATGACATGACCATTGAAAACCAGGATAAGATTGCCCTGATTTCTAAAAACAGACCGGAGTGGCTGATGCTGGACCTTGCATGCCAGCAGATTGGTGCTGCACTTTGCCCCATTTACCCAACCACCAATGTTAGTGAGCTGGAGTTTATTTTTAATGATGCTACTGTAAAACATGTTTTTGTTAGCGGACAGGAAATTTTAGATAAAGTTAATATCATTAAAGGCAATGTACCCAGCCTGCAAAATATTTACAGTTTTGATGAGTTACCTGAAGTAGCTTTCTGGAAAACCCTGTTAGCAGGCATTACAGCCGCCGATCTGGAAAAAATGGAAGCAGTAAAAGCCACAATAAAAGCTGAACATTGCGCCACCATTATCTACACATCCGGCACAACCGGTACGCCCAAGGGTGTAATGCTGAGCCACCGCAATATTGTTACCAATGTTATCAATTCAAAAAACAGTTTTCCTTTTACGGATGATGAAAACTCGAGGGCGCTTAGTTTTTTACCCCTTAACCATATTTTTGAAAGGATGGTTTCTTTCATTTACATAAGCAGTGGTGCATCCATTTATTATGCTGAAAGTTTGGAAACCATTGCCGAAAACTTAAAGGAAGTTAAACCAACTTTATTTTCAACCGTGCCCAGGCTTTTAGAAAAAACCTATGAAAAAATTATGGCCAAAGGCGCTGAATTAACCGGTGTAAAAAGAAAATTATTTTACTGGGCGGTTGATCTGGCAAATGATTACGACAATATAAAATCAAAAGGTATTGGATATAAATTGCAACTGGCACTGGCAAATAAACTCATCTTTAGTAAATGGCGTGAGGCTTTAGGTGGTAATATTAAACTGATTGTTACCGGTGGGGCAGCCTGCCAGGTAAGGCTGATACGGATTTTTACGGCAGCTGGTATTCCAATTTATGAAGGCTATGGGCCTACAGAGAACAGCCCGGTAATAAGTGTTAACTGTAAAAGAAAAGGAGGCACTAAATTTGGCACTGTGGGTTTGGTTATTGAAGGCCAGGAAGTAAAACTGGAGGCTGATGGAGAGATTTGTGTTAAAGGGCCCAGCGTTATGATGGGCTATTATAAACGGCCCGACCTTACGGCCGAAACCATTATTGATGGCTGGCTGCATACCGGCGATATAGGTATTTTTGAAGATGGTAAATATTTAAAGATAACCGACCGTAAAAAAGAATTGTTTAAAACAAGCGGCGGCAAATATGTGGCCCCGCAGCCCATTGAAAATAAAATGAAGGAATCGCCTTTTGTTGAGCAGATGATGGTGGTTGGTGCCGAGCAGAAATTTGTAGGTGCTTTAATTGTTCCATCGCTTGCTAATTTAAAAGAATGGATGCTGCACAAAGAAATACCTTTTACAACTATTGAAGATGCGATACACAACCCCAGGGTATTGGAACTTTACAAAGAACTTATTGACTCTTTTAATAAATTTTTTAACCACGTAGAGCAGATAAAAAAGTTTGAGCTGTTACCAAACGAATGGACGATTGATAGCGGGGAACTTACGCCCACACTTAAATTAAAGCGAAAAGTTATCATGGAAAAATATAAAGCTGCTTTTGAAAGAATTTACGGCTAAATTAAAACGGGAAAAAGCCAGTTGGTTTTTTCCCGTTTACACTTGAACACTTATACGGTCTTTAAAGGAATTGATTGAGGTAAGTTTATTTTCAACGGGTACGATTTTTATTAATACAGTTAACTGGTTAATCATAGTACTAATATTTTATATTCCCTTTTACTCAGTTTACTATTGTATTGATAAAATTACCTCTGGTATTTTATCAAAGTCTTTAGATTTATCAATAAAATAATAGGCACCTGCTTTTTTACATAATTTTTGATAATAATCGCTCATCAGGTTACTTAACACAATTACTTTAGTTGCTGGAAAATGATAAACAATATGCTTTAATAAATCTATGCCATTTTTTTCGGGCAACTGAATATCCAGTAAAACAATGTCGGTATTTTCTTTTTTCAAAACCTCCAGTGCGGTATTATAATTGTTTGCGGTAAATATCTTTTCAATAGTTTTCACCTCTTTAAGCATATCAATAAGGCGTTCAACTATAAAAAACGAACTATCAATTATCAATAAAGTTTTTGAGTTCATTTTGCTATCATACATGATATTATTCTGAACTAAAAATACAGGATTGACTTCCCGAAAAATGTAGTATTATCTTATTTTGACTTGTAGGTTTTATACTACAAAGCAGGTGCTGGTAAATTCAGAGCAGGTTATGTTCAATTGCATACTTTGTAAGATCGGGATTGGATTTTAAATTCATTTTTGTCATTACCCTTGCCCTGTATGTACTTACAGTTGTTACGCTTAAAGAAAGTGTATCGGCAATTTCAGAAACTGATTTACCATTTGCAAGCAGCTTCATTACATCAAACTCTCTGTCGCTAAGGCTTTCGTGTGGTTGCTCCAAATTGGAGGAAGAAAAAGAATTGGCCAGTTTTTCGGCAATGGCCTGTGATATATATTTTTTTCCGAGCAATACTTTCTGCACCGCTTTCACCAGTTCATCGGGTGCGGTATCCTTGCTTAGGTAACCAGAAGCACCAGACTTAAGTGCACGCAAAGCATATTGTTCTTCCGGATGAATGCTTAGTATAAGCACGGGCAAATCGGGATGACTTAACTTTATCTGCTGTAGTGCTTCTAATCCGCTGCGGCCAGGCATAGATAGATCACTGACTACTACATCCCATTTAGCACTCAATGCTTTTTTTATCAGTTCTGCACCATCTGCTACCTCTTCAATTACGGCCCCGGGAAATTCATCCAGCAAAATCTGTCTCAATCCTTTTCGTACTACAGTATGATCATCGGCTATTAAAATTCTCAACATACAATAAAATTATAAGGTTAAAGCTAATCCATTATTGGTATCGTAATTATTGTTTCAGATCCTTGGCCGGGTTTACTTTTAAATTCGTAAGTGCCTCCTAAAATAAGTGTCCGTTCTTTTATACCCAGTAAGCCCAATGTTTTCTTTTTACTTATTGTTTCTGTATCAAAGCCGGCACCATTATCTTTTAAGCTGAAGAAAAGCATGTTACCATTTTTTTGCAGCAGCACTTTAACTAAGGAAGCATTTGCATGCCTTGCAACATTGGTTAATAATTCCTGGTAAATTCTAAAAATTCCGGTAATAGCTTCTGGCTTAAACAAAACATCTCCGGCATAATTTGTAAATTCAACACGGGTTCCCGATCTTTTTTCAAACTCTTCGCTCTGCCATTCCAAAGCAGCTACCAGCCCCAAATCATCCAGGATACTTGGGCGCAAATCTGTTGCAATTTTTCTTACAGATGCTACCGTAGCATTTATCAGTTCAATGCACTCATTAAGCTTGTTTGAAATTTCAGTATCCGAAGATTTAATTTTTCGGGAAAGCCAGAAAATATCCATTTTAAGCCCGGTAAGCTGCTGGCCAAGCTCATCATGTATTTCACGTGCTATACTGGTTCGTTCATCTTCCCGTATGCTTTGTAAGTTAGATGCCAGTTGGCGTATATCATCGTAAGATTTTTGTAAAAGTTGCTTTGCCAGGTGCTGTTCAGTTATATCCTGCGGTAAACTAAGCCAGATACGTTTTCCCTCATACATAATTTCATGGCTTATTACCGATACCTGAATAAGGCTGCCATCCTTTTTTTTATGCCTCCATTGCCGGTTATTTTTTACAGATAAATCTATACGCTCTATTTCTGAAAGAAAATATGACACATCTTCTGCAGGGCGTAAATCTCTTAAATTAAGTTTTAAAAACTCATCCCTACTGTAGCCATACTGATTTATTGCCGCTTCGTTAACATCAATTATATCCAGATCAGGTAAAGTTGACATCCACATGGGAGACGGGTTACTGTAAAATAACAGCCGGTATTTTTTTTCAGAATCCAGCAGTATTTCTGCTGCATTTTTTCTTTCCGAAAAATCCAGCCCCACACCCATTAAGCAAGTTTGGCCTTCATATTCTATAGATTCGCCTGTAAAATAATAGGGTATTTTTTCACCGCTTTTAAGCAAAAAATCAGCTTGCACATTATCTCTTCCTGTTGCAAATACATTCGCTATTTTATCAGTAAGCAAGGCTTTATCTTCTTTATCAAAAAGATCCAATGGATGTAAATATTTCATTTCTTCGCTGGTATAACCGGTAACATCCTCAAAGTTTTTATTCCAACGTAAAAATTTACCTTCTTTGTTGTATAAATAAAATATGCCGGGCAAACTGTTAATGATGCTATCAGATAGTTCTTTCTCTCTTATAATCTGTTGCTGGGCAGTTTGAGTTTCGGTAATATCCTGCATAGCCCCCAAAATTCTTATTGGCTTACCTGCTTCATCATATTTTATATGTGCCCTGTCGTAAAATGTACGGTACTCTTCTTTTTTATTTTTAAAACCAAAAATTTCTGAAATAAAAATTTCTTTATTTTCAATAGCGGTATTCATCCTTTCTTCAATACCCGCTTTTTGATCTGGCCGAATATGCTGCAAAAACATTTCCAGATTTATTCTTTCTACGCCTTGTTCTAATCCATATAAGTCAAATAATTTACTATTTCCCCAGGTTTCATTTTTTTCATAGTCGTGATCCCAGATGGCATCGTTGGTTGCGTTGGCAATAAGTTCAAAACGTTCGTTCGATTTTTTTAAGGCTATTTCTGTTTCTTTGCGTTCGGCAATATTTCTTATAAAACCAATCAATGTGTGTGAGCTTGCCATTTTAGAATTTACTTCTACATCTAAAAAAGAGCCATCTCTTCTCTTAAGTCTTCTTTCGTACAAAAGGCTTTTACCCTGCATCAATTCATGTATCCTTAAAGGGTTGTTATCAATATCTTCTTCTGGTAAAAAATCTGTTATGTGATATCCGATCATTTCATCATCTGCAAAATCAACCATTTGCTGTATGCTTTTATTTACTTCCAGAATGATGCCTTCCAGATCTGTTATCACAATACCGTCAGATGCCTGCTCAATAAGCGTACGGTATTTTTCTTCATTATTTTTTAAGGCCTGTGTTATTTGTTTAATATCGGTTACATCCTTAAAAAAAACAGTAAGTCCGTTTTTTGAAGGGTAGATATTATTTTCGAACCATTTATCAAACAGGGGATTGTATTCTTCCAGGTATTGATACTCCTGTGTTTCCATTGCCTGGTTACATACCTGTTGAAAAGACTGGCCAGTTACCTGCGGAAACTCTTTCCAGATATTTTTTCCAATAAGGCTCTGCGGTTCACGGTTTAATATTTCGCCGGCTCTTTCGTTTACATAATTAAAAACCCAGTTATTATCCAGTGCTATAAAAGCATCCGAAACCCTTTCAATTAATGAGCGGTAATTATTTTCACTGGCTTTTAATTCGCTGGTTCGGTTTAATACCAGCTTATTTAATTTTTCGGGCTGTTTTGCAAAACGGTAAACCACAAAAGCTATAAATATGGAAAGTAATAATCCCAATAAAATCCGTAAACCTATATCTGCTAAAATGCGGTTGTCTATAATGTTAACTGAAATCTTCCAGTCTCCATTGGGCACTTCAACAGAAACGGATTGTGCACCGGCTAATTCTTTATGTTGTGGTAAAAAAAATTGTTCCTGTTTTGTATCGGGGTTAATTTTTGAGAGTTGAAAATAATGTCCCTGTTTTGCAGCCGTATCGATACCTGCTATATTATAAAGGGTTTCCATTTTTATTACCACAGCCGAAAAGCCCCAGAATTTATTTTGCCTGTACACCGGTAACCTGCCAACAACACCCATGCCGCCCTGCCGCAGTTTAAAAGGCCCGGCAAAAAATAATTTCTTTTGTTCAATTGCTTTATATGCTTCTTTGTTTCTTGTAGAATCTGTTAAAACATTATACCCTATAACTTTTTCATTTCCCTTTGCCGGATACACATATTGTATAACCCCGCCTGGCACCAATTGTATGGCATCAATATCTTTTCCAGACTCAAGCACCTGCGCCGCAACAGAATCAAAATCATTTACCCTGCCATTTTTATCTATTATAAAAGCAAGGATTTTGGTGGCCGCTGCACTGTGCGCCAAAGCTTCCTGCAATTTATCTTTTGCATGATGAACGAGTTCAAAAGCTTCTTTCTCCCTGTTTTTTTTTATCAACAGGTATCGTTGAAAAATAAGTAAGCCCAATAAAGTAGAAACAATTAAAAACACTGTAACACTTAATAATTTCGGACGATTAAACAGGGAACCATGCATGAAAGTTTTACCAACCCTTTCAGGCAACTGGTTGTTTAATATACTGTTAATTTGAGCCATATTTATTTTTGGGCTAACCCTACATCTTACAATTTAAAATTTTACAGGGATAATTTAAGATACAACAATTAAGCGGATATATAAATTTATGTTTATAGAGATTGACCCCATATTTATTTTACAAAATTACCCATTTATAAGATATAGATATTCTTCTACAGTATTTCTGATGAGAATACTACATGGTACACTGCACTATTATTTTTACAAGTCCGTTTTGATGTTTATAAACTTACATGAACAATACCGGGCAGGAAAAATCCCTTTCCCGGTAAATAAGTTTACTAAAATCCAACTCATGAAAAAAATTTCACTTTCTTTACTGGCAACATTGCTTGCTTTTTGTTCTATTGCTCAAATCGGTATCGGAACTACATCTCCAAACTCTACTTTAGACATAAGAGGGTCGCTCTCTTTAAACTATCGTTCTTTCAGTTCTTCTACAACCGCTGCATCAACAGATAATACGCTCATATTTACCGGAACAACAGCAGCCACCTTAACGTTGCCTAATGCCAGCACTTGTACAGGCAGGATTTATGCCATTAAAAATGCAAGTACTACTAATCCGCTTCCCGTACTTACAGTTGCTACTACATCATCACAAACCATTGATGCAAGTGCATCTTGGGTATTAAACGATTCAAAAGAAATGATAACTGTTGTTAGTGATGGCACCAACTGGAATATTACCGGAGCAGGGCCGGTTAAATCGAGAAATAATTATGTACTTGTACAATCTGCCAGCGATTTTCCAGCTCCTGTTTCGGGTGTTATTACGCTTGCCGCAGGTACCACTTATGAAGTTAATGGTACTGTTATGATATCAAGCAAAATTGACCTGAATGGATGTTACCTGGTGGGCATGGATGCCAATAATGACAAGCTAGTGTACACACCCGCAAGCGGCGAATTATTTACCGGAACAAAAGGTGGTACCGTTAAAACACTTACATTGGCAGCCATTACAACCGGCAGTAAATTATTCAATCTTGATCTGGGCTCAACTGAGAATCTGATTATGCGGGATGCAATTATTGCTAATTGTAAAGATGTGGGATTGGTTAAAGGTGGGTTTATTATTTTCTTTAGTGTTATTAATTATTCAGGCAATCTTAACGGCATTACATACCAGGATAACAATACACTTTTACTGGATAATACCGCCTGGTTCAGCAATAACTCCAATACATTTGAAAAATTGACGGGCAGCTTTTCTGTGATAGAAAAACTGGGAGGTTTTAGTCAGCCGTTAAGTGGTAATTCAGGTGTTGCATTAGATGTAAATGGGATAACTACAATTACTGAAGCTGCTAACTTAAAAAATACAGCCTTTATAGGAACCGGAACAAAAGTTAACGGAACCTTTTCTGGTAAATGGGAAGTAGAGGCACTTGGTATAACAACAGAAAAAGATGATGTAGCTACCGGTAATCTTTATCTTACTACTTCTGCTACAACAAATTTTTCGGGCACAAATACTCCCACCAAAGTATTATGTACAACCAGTGCAGTTGGGCTTTTTAGAGTTAGTTCTCCTGCAAATAACAAGTTAGTTTACACAGGTATTAAAACACGTCGCTTTGCTGTTACCGGTTCGGTAAGTGTAACAGCCCAGGCTGCCAATAAATATTTTTCCTTCTACATATACAAAAACGGCGTTAAACTACCCGAATCGGAGCAGGCCATGCGGCTGTCAACCGGTGTAGATAAAGGTTCGTTAACAGTTACCTGTACGGTACAAATGTTTACCGATGATTATATAGAAATATGGGCCGCCAATACATCTGATGCAAGCAGCATGACGGTAGAAACTTTAAATCTTACCATTAAATAAACCGGGAGTAGTGTACTCAAAATCTTAATAAGCTCTATGAAAAAAGCAATTTGGTTTCTCCTGGTTTGTTTTTTTATTGTGCCTTTTACAAATGCACAGGTTAATATTAGCAACACAGGCATTTTGTACCTGAGCAACAGCACCGATACTTTATACATCAATGGAAACTTTACCAACACTTCCACTGCATTGCTTAGCAATAATGGAGGTATGTATATTAAACAAAATCTTATCAACGATCAGGCTTCCATAACGGCAGGCGCCGGTACATTATTCCTTAACGGTAATGCTTTACAAACAGTAAACGGCACACAGGTTTTTAAAACTTTTAACCTGGTAACCAATAATGCTGCCGGCATTACTTTAAACAACAACCTGAGTGTAACTGGTACTCATACTTATGCAGCCGGCATGATCGCTACCTCTGCCACACCAAATTATATGGTTTATGAAGCCGGCTCATCTTACACCGGCAGCAATGATAGCCGCCATGTAAACGGATGGGTAAAAAAATACGGCAATACCGATTTTGATTTTCCGGTTGGCAATGCAACTTATCAAAGATCAATTGCCCTGGTTAACCTTACCGCATCAGCCGAATTTAATGTAAAGCATAATGGTGCAGTAACTCCAAACCGTATATCAGTATATAATCCGCTGGTGTATGTTGATACTGCTGAATACTGGACCATCAACAAAATAAGTGGTGCCGCTGCCAAAGTAGCAATGAACTGGGACAACAGTAAAATTCCTTTTCCTAATTTAATGCGCACTGATATACGGGTTACTTATTATGATGGTATTTTCTGGAGAAGCATTGGTGGTGCCGCTACAGGCAGTTCTTTAACTACCGGAAATGTTACATCAAACAGTGTATCTGTCTTTAATACCAATTTTACTTTTGGCAGTGTTTCCTATGTGCTGCCCTTAAAAATTATAAGTTTTACTGCACGCCATATCAGCGATTATACAAAACTCAACTGGGTAATAGGCAACGAAGCTAATGTAACCGGTTACGATCTGCAACGCAGCGATGATGGTATTGATTTTTATACCATTTATACGCAAGCAGCTTATAACCGCAATGGAACCGAGTTTTATAATTACGATGACAGAAAGCTTTTAAAAGGCACAGCTTTTTATCGTTTAAAAATAAATAACCTGGTTACACAGATTAATTATTCGCAAACAGTAAAAGTTTCGGCAAATGATAATGGCAAAACGTTTTACGTAGTTAACAACCCTATTGATGCAAGTATTGATTTATATGCCGATGAATCAGTAAAGGGGTTGTATAATTATATGATTACAAATACGGCAGGCCAACTAATGCAATCGGGCACGCTTGATATAAAAAACGCAGGCAATCATTCAATATATTTAAAGCCTTTATTTGCGGCAGGAACATACATTTTAGTTGTGCAGAATGAAACAAACACAATTAAAAAAATAATTTTTAAAAAATAAACCGGCTGCAATTTACCGAAACTTATAATCTACTCCGGTAACCTGTGTAAGTAATGTTTGCGGCGCATCCAGTATATCGGCACTTTCAGGAGGCGTTGGTGTAACCGGCGAATTGGCTGCCAGGTAATCTCTCATAACTGAATGCAGTGTAAAATTTGTATTGGTTGCATTTACTACGTTCTTCATCCGGCAAAGCATATCGCTTGGGTCGCCATCCCGTTCGCAGGCGCATATCTTATACATTTTATCTAAATCGAGTGGTGTATTTGCAACGGTTACAGTCTGCACCCTTTTACCTTTTTCTGCAAAAGCATTAAAGGTTATTTTCATCCCTTTAAATTTTATAACCCAGCCACCAAACCGTTCCGATGCATCTTTTGCAAAAACATTGTGCAATTCTTTTTCAAGCCATTCTTTAATTTGTTTGCCGGTTACAGCGCCTGTTCTCACCGTGCTATCCACCGGAAACATATCGTAAATATATCCGTTGGTGATGGGGATATTGCCGGTATAATCTGGCGTTGTACGTGGCGGACAAAACCTAAATCCATTTGACAAAACAATATCCATATCGGACACTTTCCATTTCAACGCATCCAGTATCATGGTATCAATAGGATTTTCTACCACAAAATACCTGTACAAAGGAATGGTACTGTAGCCTGCAATGGTATTCATGTCTTTTGTAAATGGCGTTTCATTTTCTTTAATTAAAGCCGCAATTTTTGTTGAGGGTTTGAATTTGTCTGCTGTTATTTCAACCAGTTCATAATCATCTTTTACAACTTTACCGTTTTGGATGGTAAGATTTAATTTACCCACAAAAGATCCAAATGCGCCAGGCTCCACCACTTTGCTGTATTTACATTCAATAGGTTTTCGTACCCTTTCATGTGTATCGCCACCCAAAATATAATCAACACCTTTACATTCTTCCTGGTTAGCCAGGTAAATCTGTTGCGATAACCCCAGGTGAGCTACTATCAATACAAAAGCGCATTGCTCCTGGTTGCGTAACACATCTACATAATGTGGCAAATTTTCTTCGGGCCTGGTATAAATAATTCCTTTGCTGTAATTGGGCGATTGCCGAATGGGTACCAATGGATCGGTATAACCAATGAAACCAATCTTAACGCCTTTCACATTCCAGATATAATGAGGCGGAAAGATCAGTTCTCCTTTTTTACCATCACCCAAATCGTGATACATATTGGCGCAAACCTTGGGTGCATTTAAAGAGCCCAATAAAGTTTGCATGGCTTTTTTGTAATAAATAACTTCCCAGTTGCCGGGCAGGTACAAATCGTAACCCAATGCATTTAAGATGGGCACCATGGCTTTGCCGGTTGTTTTTACAGACAGTTCACTACCCTGGAACATATCGCCGGTATCAATTAAAAAACTATTTGGGTTTTTCTTTCTTTCATTTTGCAGATAAGTGGCCAGGTGTGCATAGCCGCCGGTTTTACGAAAAACCGTTTTATCATTTTCCCAAAACAATTCATCGTGTGGATGCACCTGGCAATGCACGTCGGTTGTTTGTAAAATAGAAATGCTAAAGGGTTTATCGTCGGTGTATGTTTTATCTTTTTCAAAATTTTCTATTGATGCTGCACCGGCAATAATAGGAGAAGATGCCAACAAACCAGCACCACCCAGTGTACTTATTTTCTTTATAAAATCTCTTCTGTTATTGCTCATGATGAATTTAATTTTTTACAACAGAAGCTTTTTGCTTTACAGCTTCTTCTTTTTTCTTTTGTTCATCCACAATCGGTTTAAAGGGCCCGTACTTATGTTGCTTTTCTGTAAATGCATCTGCATAAGGACCAAAGGGGTGATCAGCCGGCTTTTTTGAAATATCGGGCCAGTCTTTTGGAACATTAATGTGTGGCCTTGTTTGGGAGATAACAAATGCAGCAACATCCCAGGCTTCTTCATCGCTAAGTTGCGGGCTTTGATGAGTTGTTCCCTGTGGCATATTGTACTTTACATATTTTGCAAAGTTGCTGATGCGATATAAACCTGCGCCATCGTTAAAACTGTTGGTGCCCCATAAAGCCGGGTAAGTATATTCTGTTTTATCTGTAGTAAAAGTTCCTTCGCCATTTGCCTGGTGACAGCTTTGGCATTTTGTGGTATAAACAGCCATACCTTTTTCAGGATCTGCCGCACGGTCAAGCCAGGCAAGCTCTTTAAGGCCCGAGCCTGCGGCTTTTTTTCCTTTCGCCACGTTAGATCCTACAAAATTGATGTACGCCACAATGGCCTGCATTTCTTTTCCCAATGTGTCAATTGCTTTTCCGTTTAAACTTCTTTCAATACAATCATTCACTCTTTTGTAAATATTTTCTATACCTCCGCTCCGGGGCCTGAATTTTGGATAAAGCGATGCAACTGAACCATAGTTGTTACCAAAGACTGCTGTGCCTGCCTGCAGGTGGCAGTTCTGGCAATTCATACCATTAGTCATTTTCATTACAATACCATTGGGGCCAAGGTATTTAGCTGTGTGTGCAATTAATTCTTTACCGTATTCAACCTGTGCTTTTTGTTTTGCATCAGTAATGGTACTTATATCTGGTGCTGTCCAATAATTTGTTGTGTCCTTTTTTATTGTTTCGGCTAAAGTTGCAATCTTTTCTTTTTCGGATTGGTTGTAATAAGATAAAATAAAGGGCATGGCAACAATGCCGATTACCAATACTACAATTACAAAGAGTAATTTATTGATAACAGAAACCAGTCCCTCGGTTCTTTTATCTTCCTGTTCATTTTGCATAAGCAATTATTTTAAAACTAGTGCGGAAGCTTCTCTCTTAATAAACCATAAACCCAGGTGCCTGCAATGGCACTCAGTAAGGTTATCACTATTACATATGCACCCGAACCTATCTGTGCATATAATGGGCCGGGGCAGGCACCGGTAATTGCCCAGCCGAGGCCGAATAGTAAGCCTCCATAAATCTGTCCTTTATTAAAAGACCGTGGATGAAATGTTATTGCCTCGCCGTAAATGGTTTTTACTTTAAATTTTTTTATGAGCCATACAGATATAATACCTACCACAACCGCACTGCCAATTACACCATACATATGAAAAGACTGCAGGCGAAACATTTCCTGTATGCGGAACCAACTGATGATCTCAGCTTTTACAAAAACAATTCCGAAAGCCAGGCCTACAATCATGTATTTAATATTGTGATACCACTTATGTGTTAACCTGCTTTCATTTACACACATGGCATCTAATGAACGAACTTCAAAATCTGTATTTGTATTGGTTGTTTGCATGTTGGTTTTTTTAAAGAGAAAGAATTAGTGGGAGAATCAGGTTTGACATGATAAAACCACCGGCCATAAAACAACCCGTAGCAACCAGTGATGGCCATTGCAATGTTGATAGCCCCATGATGGAATGGCCGCTGGTACAGCCGCCGGCATAGCGGGTACCAAAGCCAACCATAAAACCGCCAAGCACCATCATGATTAAACCTTTTACTGTTAAAAGATTTTGCCAGTTAAATAATTGCTTCGGCATCAGGGTCGAATAATCTGTTATGCCGTACGTTGCAAGATCTGCTGCAAGTTTAGCATTTACTTTTACTGGTTCCGGATCGGCCAGCAACGTAACGGCAACCACAGCACCAAAAAAAATGCCCAGCACAAAAAAGAGATTCCATATTTCTTTTTTCCACTCATACTTAAAGAACGGAATATTTGCCGGTAAGCAGGCAGCACAAATATGGCGCAGCGATGAACTGATGCCAAAAGATTTATTGCCAATGATGAGTAGTGCCGGCACGGTTAATCCAATTAACGGGCCTGCAATATACCAGGGCCATGGGTGTTTAATAAACTCAATTATACTCATACGTTTTTTATTGGTTTAAAAGAAAAGGTTGCTATTTTTTTCAAAACAGGCAACCCATCAAAGTAACGAATTTATTTTACAAATTGACTAACATTATTCCACGTGCCTCCATTGATAACATGGGTGAAACCGTTTTGCTTTAATATATTTTTTGCCTGGCCACTCCTTGCGCCGCTGCGGCAAAATACAATAATATTTTTCTTGTTTTTAAATTGTACAAGTTGGGTTTGTACTTTATCCAACGGGATATTTACAGAACCATTTACATGGCCTTCTGCAAATTCGCCGGGTGTTCTTACATCTACCAAAAAAGCGCCTTCTTCAATAATCGCTTCTAAATCAACCGCAGGTGCACTGCTGAATAATCTCTGAAATAAGTTCATTATTTAAATTTTATAGGGTGAATTTTTTAATTACGCTAACCAATCCTGCTTTATTAACAACACCACTTTGCCTCCATAGCGGTTTACCATTTTTAAAAAGTATCAGTGTAGGCACACCCTGCACCTGGTATTGCTGAGCAGCCTGCGGGCTTTTGTCTACATCCACCTTAATAATTGTTATGGCATCACCAACATCTTTTTTTACATCTTTAAGTATAGGCGCCATCATTTTACAGGGGCCGCACCATTCGGCAAAAAAATCTACCAGTACCGGTTTATCAGAATTTATAATATCGTTAAATGTCATGATTTGGTTTTTCTTCTTTATTAATTTCTTTCTTAAACATACCAAACAAAAGTGAGCCCATAACAGCACCGTAAAGGGTACTGTTAATTGGTTTGGATGTTATCATGCAGGTGCCGGATGCACAACCAACCTGTTTCCAGTAAATATATCCTGCAAGTGCGCCAACGGCAGCTCCAATAAGATACAGCGCATTATTTTTAAACCACTTCTTCATAAATAATCTCTTTTGTTGTATCCAGATTTTTTTTTGGCGGAGCAGCACAGCCAGCCGTGCCGCAACATCCAACATTAAAAACCGGCATTGCAGTAAATACAATGCCTGCAAATGCAAACAGGATATCTTTTGCTATTACAGCCTGCACCAGTATGGCAATACCCATCGCCAGGCGTAGGAACCGCATTAATGTCCAATTTGAAAAAACAGTTTGCTTCATGATTATGTTTTACTGCTGCAAATGTAGATGCTATCAATCTGCAACTGAGTAACAAAGGTTACAAATGAAAAAATCAGCGCAGGAATATATCTTCCGTATTGCTGATTGTTTCTTTAATAATCAGAAACCTCTGACCTCAATCTGCCGGCACCAGCTTCGCAATTTTTATTTGTGGATTGAAAATGATTTTTGCTTTTACTGAATTGGAGATGAGGCAGGCAGCTTCAGATTTTTCAAGAATACGCAAAGCCTTTTCTTTATCTGCCTCGGGGGCAATGGTTAATACAGGAGATAATGCAACTGCTGTGATCATATATTTCCCATCAACTTTTTCAAGCGTACCATCTGCATTGCTTTCAAAATGTATAAAATCGAATTTAAAATTTTCTGCAATGGCCAGAAAAGTTGTCATCAGGCAACTATTTACAGCCGCTACCAGCAGGTGTTCCGGAGACCATATACCAGGCATTCCTTTCGGAAATTCGGGTGGCGTTGCCACTTCAATTGTTGAGTTTAAAACAGGCGAACTCATTGTTCCCTTTCTGTCTGTATCCCAATTTATTTTTACCTGATAATGATGAGCAATTTCCATAAAATAATTTTTGTGATGTTAAAATGATGTTGCTAAAACAGCTGTTTAAAGCATTGCAAATGTAACCACTGTCGCCCCGCAGCTTAGTGACTTATGTTACTTTCCGGGATGCTTTTTCATGATTGTAATCATAAATAAAAAAGCAGCCCGAAGACCGCTTTTTATTCAGGGATATTTTATATTAAAATTATACAGGCATCATTTTACTCTGGCAAACAAAATCGGTTTTTGGAATATCAGTTTTACTGATGGCAGCAAAACCACCTTCCACTTCGGTAAAGTTCCTGTAACCACGTGCATGTAAAATGGAAGCTGCTATCATACTGCGGTAGCCGCCGGCACAATGAATATAAAAATGTTCTTCGGGGTTTATATCTTTTACCCATTCGTTAATTAAAGCCAGCGGGCGGTTGTATGCTTCGTCAACATGTGCTGCAGCATACTCAGTGTCTTTGCGGATATCAATAACTTTATCTTCGCCAATCTTAAATTCTTTTGCAAATTTTTCTGCAGTAATCCTGTCTGCTACATCAGCTTCTTTACCGGCCTGCAGCCAGGCAGCAAAGCTTCCCTGCAAATGGCCAATTACATTATCAAAACCTACACGGCTTAAACGGGTTACCGATTCTTCTTCTTTACCCAAATCGGTTACCAGTAAAATCGGTTGTTTTACATCAACAATCAATGCGCCAACCCAGGGAGCAAAATCACCGTTCAATCCAATATTAATTGATTGCGGAATAAAGCCCTTATAAAATACTGCGCTATCTCTTGTATCTAAAATAAGCGCTTCCCTATTTTCTACAGCGAGTTCAAAATCACCTGCTGTCAATGCTTTCATGCCGTTGTTAAGAACGGTTTCAAAACTTTCATATCCTTTTTTATTCATGGCTACATTCATACCAAAATAACCGGGCGGTGCTTGCAAGCCATCGGTAACGGCTTTTACAAATGCTTCTTTGCTTGGCTGGTTTAAAGCATAATTCATTTTCTTTTGATTGCCCAGCGTATCAACCGTTTCCCTCATCATGTTTTTACCACAGGCACTGCCGGCGCCATGTGCAGGATAAACAATTACATCATCTGCCAAAGGCATTATCTTAGTCATCAAACTTTCGTATAACAATCCGGCTAAATCTTCCATGGTTATGCTGGCTGATTTTTGTGCCAGATCGGGCCGGCCAACATCTCCTATAAACAAGGTATCGCCACTGAAAATACAATGGTCTTTTCCTGATTCATCTTTTAAAAGAAAAGTAGTGCTTTCCATGGTATGGCCAGGTGTATGCAAAACTTTTATTGTAATAGCACCCACTTTAAATTCTTCCCCATCTTTTGCCGAAACACAATCAAACTCACAGACTGCATTGGGACCATAAATAATATCGGCTCCGGTTTTATTCCTGAGGTCAACATGCCCGCTTACAAAATCGGCGTGGAAATGTGTTTCGAAAATGTACTTAAGTTTTACATTATCTTTTTGCAAACGCTCCATGTATGGTGCGGTTTCACGCAGCGGATCAATGATCGCAGACTCGCCGTTTGAAGTGATGTAATAAGCGCCCTGTGCCAGACAACCAGTATAAATTTGTTCAATTTGCATAAAAGTATTTTTAATTTTCCCAGAGCGAAGTTCGATATAAGCTGTTTTCTTTTGAGTAACTTAAGTAACAAAGCAACATAATTTTAGTCAGCTACTTTTTTAACCAGGTTAATAAAGAGTTCAGCATCTTTTCTTTTGATGAAAGAGTTGTAGCAGGGTTCAAAAGTTTTAAAAATAAAATTTTTGGCAAACATAAGTTCATATTCATTTTGGGTTCCGCCAAAAGGCGGGCCTTGTTCTTCAAACCGGCGGTTAAATAATACACCAACCAATTTGCCATTGGGAGCCAGCAATTCAGGCATTTTAGCTACATAATCTTTTCGTAAACCAGGATCAATGGCGCAAAAAAATGTTTGTTCCAGTATCAGATCATACTCACCCTCATGCTTAAAAAAATCGCCCAATATTATTTTAATGTTTGGATTGCCTTTGTATTTTTCTTTTAACTGTGCAACCAAAACCGGGGCAATATCAATAACAGTAACATTCGTAAATCCTTTTTGTAAAAGATAATCGGCTTCATAAGTATTGCCACATCCGGGAATCAAAATCCGTAATTTTTTATTGGTAAACTGATCAATATAATTCTTTATCGGCGGAGATACTTCTCCCAGATCCCAAATATCGGTGCCATTATTATACCGGTTACTCCAGTAATCTCCATCTAATTGCAAATTGGTGAATCCTACACTCATATTATTGCCAGATTTTTTTTCATCATACATATAAATCTCATTTAAGTAAGAAACAACTCTTTAATAATGATATAAACTCCCATTACCAATACAAACCAGCCAAATCCTTTCTTAAGTTTATTGCCTTCAATTTTTTTAGCCAATGCACCTCCAATAAAAATACCTGCAATAGCAATTAGTGAAATGCTGATTAAAAATTTCCAATTAATATGTATATGACTCAGATCACCGGTAAAACCGATCAAAGAGTTTAATGCAATAATTAAAAGAGAAGTGCCTACTGCTTTTTTCATAGGTGTTTTTAAAATAAGCACCAAAGCAGGAATGATTAAAAAACCACCACCGGCACCCAGGAAACCGGTTGTAAGCCCCACCACAACTCCAAACAATAACAGTTTTGCCGTATCGGTTGATGAAGTGTTTGCCTCTGCATTTGCATTTTTGCTGCCCCCTTTAATCATTGCGTAAGAAGCCATCAACATTAAAATGGCAAATAAAACCATGGTAGCCAGATCGTGCTTTACCTTAAAACTTCCAATACTGAAAAGCACATCTGGTATGCGTGGCATGAGAAACCTGCGGGTTATAAAAACGGTTGTTACAGAAGTTAAACCAAAAAGTAAAGCTGTTTTAATATTTACCAACCCTTTGCGGTAATTATTGATAGCGCCTACTAAAGCAGTGCTGCCAACAACAAATAAAGAATAGGATGTTGCCAGCACCGGGTTAATTACAAATACATAAACCAATATGGGCACCATTAAAATAGAGCCGCCGCTGCCAATAAGGCCAAGAGAAATACCCACGAGTGCTGCCAGAAAATAACCAAGTAGTTCCATTTATTATTTTGTTGTAACAAAGATGGGATTTATAAACTAAACTGATTGTTACAATAGTTACATAAGAAACTTTAACTGATTTTCCAGGATAACAATCAATTATCTCACCAGCACAATGCTATCTTTTATAAATACATTACCGCAAGTTGTTTTTGCTTTTACTATGTAAATATAAACACCGGCACTTGCTGGCTTTCCTTTAAAATTACCATTCCAGCATTCACCAGGATTGTTGGTTTTAAAAACTGTTGTGCCATAGCGGTTAAAAATAGTAAAATCCAGGTCTTTAATATCCGGGTAATGCCCTAAACCAAAACAATCATTAAGCCCATCGTTATTTGGAGTAAAACTATTTGGCAAAATAATTCCATGGTTTTTAAAATCGGCAATTACGGTAATACTGTCGGTACCGGTACAAATGCTGCTGTCTTTACCATATACATAATAGGTGGTGGTAGTTGCCGGATTTGCAATGGGATTGGCAATACTATCGTTGCTGAGTGCATAGGCCGGCAACCAGGTATATGTAGTTGCACCGCTTGCATTTAACTGTGTAAAAGGTTTGTTGCAATTAAGGTTGTTGCTTTTTGTTGCTTTAACGGTGGGTGCAGAAAGTACAGTAACTGTAACTAAAAAACTACTGTCGTTTTTACAGATATTATCAGATACTTTTAAAGTATAAGCAGTGGTAAATGGCGGGTTGGCTACGGGGTTTTCAATGGTAGCATTGCTGAGATATGAAGCCGGATTCCATGTATATTGAAACGCATTTCCATTGTTACCATTTAGTTGCACTGATGTTCCCCTGCAGATGGTTTTACCAGCAGGTGCCATAAAGGTTACACGATTTTTCACATCTACCTTAATGGTATCTTTTGCCTTACAGCCGTTTAATGCTGTGCCTGTAACATATAAAAAGTGAGAATTGGTATCAATAAAACCGGGACTGGCAATGGTAGAATCGCTTACATATATGCCCGGGCTCCAGCTATAATTTAAAGCACCATTGGTAGTTAATACAAGCGAAGTATTTTTACAGATTGTAGTATCTGCCAAAGTTTTTACAACCGGGTTTTGATTGATGGTGATGGTAACAGAATCAATGGCAATGCAGCCGGTGCCATTTGAAACCGTAAGATAAAATTTTGTGGTACTGTTGATGGTTGCTGTTGGATTTTGCAGCGTACTATTGTTAAGCACTGCAGCAGGCGACCAGGAATAAACACCCGTACCGCTTCCGTTTAATGTAAATGTTTTTACGCCGCTTACACAAAAAGCAGTATCTGCACCAGCTTCGGCAAGCATGGGGCCTGCGGTATTTATTGTTTTGGTAATACTGTCTTTACAACCGTTAACATCGGTAACAATTAATTTTACATCGTAATTGCCAACTGCATTATAATTGTGTGTTGGGTTTTGTACAGTGCTGCTGCCACCATCGCCAAAGTACCATTGCCAGCCCGATGCTGCAATGGGAAAAGTATTTGTAAAGCCTGAACCGGTAAACTGAATATTGTTACAATAATTAATGCTGTCTTTTATTTTTACTGAATCAATATTGGGTTTAAATAAAACAGTATCGTAAGGTATCTTCCAGTCAAAAACATTTATTCCTGCACTTCCTGCTGTTGCTCCCCAGGGGTTATTTGCATCCTGTCGTATTACCCCGTTTGCGCCACCGGTAGCTATGGGCGTAATATTAGCGGTTAATGAGGCTGCCGTTGTTAAAAAAGCTCCCCCACCGCCACCGCCGCCGGGGCCAGTTCTGCCTCCCGGAACTATGGGAGCAAACATATCTGCACCTCTGCCGCCTTTGGTTTCTGCAAACAGGTTGCCTATAACATTTGTGTAGCTTAATAAAATAGTACCGCCTGCGCCGCCGCCACTGTTGCCATCGCTGCAATTGGGAGCATTGCATCCCCATCCGTCTTCGCCATTTGATTGTATAAGTTCTCCATACATTTCAAGAGCATCTGTTATAATGATGATGATACCACCACCGGCACCACCCGGAGCCGCAAAGGAATTGCTATTATCCATATGGCCGGCACCACCGCCGCTGCCCATAAATATTTTATTAATTGAAGGATCGTATTGAAGGCTTTTGCCACCCACGCCACCATTATTTAAGGGCGTTGCATTACAACTATCGGATTGAAAGCCTCCCTGCCCGCCGCCACCACCATTACCACCCCCACCACCGCCGCTGTTTTGGCTGTTGCCTCCGCCACCCCCAGCAGCAATAGCTCCTTTCCCTTTTATCATGTTTTGAGAAACAGCGCCAATACTTTCGCCCCGCAATGCTGCAAACTGGCTGCTTGCCGGGTAGTAATAATTATTTTGTGCACAATTAGCTGATGATGCGTTGTAACCTGCAGCACCCCTGAAGCCCCGGCCTGTAGCAGTAATATCTTCTACAGAAGTTACACTGATTGTTGCATACACACACACAATACCACCCGTAGCACCATCCCATGCAAGTGGCACCAGGCCGCCACTAAAATACCCGGTTTTATATTTAGGCACCCTTACCAATTGTACCACACCATCGGGTATATCATAAGCACGGGTGAGTTTATTTTTAAACGTTAACTGGTTACCCGATTTTGCGCTGATGAAATTAAATTCGTAGTTGCCGGCATTACCATAATCGAGTATGGTACCAAAGGCAGGGGTATTGGTTGTATCAATGATGGCGCCTTTCATCTGTATCATTAATACCGTATCGCCGGCGTTAAATTCTGTGGCATCGGAAACAGTGATTGTATTGGTACAAATATCAAAACCCAACACAGCAGCGTAGCGGTTAATGGTTTCGGGAGGATCGTGTTGTGGTTTATTTACCTGGCTGTATGCAGCATTTGAAATAAGCAGTACAACAAACAGTAATTTTTTCATAATAAATTATTGCCAAACAGCAAAAGGCATCAGACTTTAAAGTTAATATTTATTTTAGTCTGCCGTATGCTTCATTTCCATTAAAAGATGATAAGCAGCCTTAATAGTATTGTTAAAGGCTTTAAAACTAAACGGCTTTTATCTTCGTACATAGTACTATTTAAGGCCAACCAACTTAAAGCTGCCAATTGAAACAAATTGCTTTATATATTATTCTCTTTGCGTACAGCATGGTTGTGCTTAAACCTGTATCTCCCTTTATTGCCGATACAGTTGAACATATTTTCAACTACACAAAGCACATGGCTACCGTACACTACGAAAACGGGAAATACCATGTACACAAGGAACTGGTGAATAATGATAACAAGAACAATCCTGCAAAAGAAAATTCCACTGCAAAAAAAGAAAACTCAGCAAACGATCATATCAGCATTCCACAAAAGGAATCCATAACAGTTTCAATATTGAACAGGATATTTCAAATACCTGTATCGGCATCACTGCAACATAATTACCTGCCCGGAGATTACCCCCCTCCCAGGGCCTGATGATTGTTTATCCAAACAGTAATACAAATACCAAACCGGTTATCATGCTTTAATGGCATGATAACAACGGTGGGTTGCCTATTACCATCTCATTTAATCATCAGTTCAAAATTTATGTATGCAAATCAAATGCACTTATTATATTACTGTGCTTGCAGCTTTGCTGCTGGCATCATTTTCACAAGCACAGGCACCAAATACCATCAGCGGAAAAGTGGTGGATGCCGTCAGCAGGCAACCACTTGAAGGAGTATCCATTACAGACCTTAAACTACAATCTGTAAAAACAACTACCGATCAAAACGGAAATTTCGTTTTAAAATCGGGAACCGAGCTACAGTTTTCAGCCATAGGCTATAAAACAGTAAACATGGTAGTGGCCATAAACAGCAACAATAGCATAGCCCTGCAATCCGAACTTGTAAGTCTGCAAAACATTGTACTCGAAAGCAATGCTACTTCTAAATTCAGCAGCATCAGCAAAATTGACCTTGACCTTAAACCAGTAAGAAATACACAGGAACTGATGCGTACTGTACCCGGCCTCTTTATTGCACAACACGCAGGCGGCGGCAAAGCAGAGCAAATATTTTTACGTGGCTTTGATGTTGACCATGGCACCGATGTAAAAGTATCAGTAGATGGTTTACCGGTTAATATGGTAAGCCATGCACACGGCCAGGGTTATGCAGATGCACATTTTATTATACCAGAAACCATCAACAATATTGATTTTGGTGCAGGCCCTTACTATACTCAGCATGGCGACTTTAACACCGCCGGATATGTTGCCTTCTCTACCTTTAAAAGTATTCCCAAAAGTTTAATACAGGTTGAAGCTGGCAGGTTTAATACCTTTAGAACACTGGCCATGATTGATCTGATAAAAAAGAACAAGGATAAACAAAGCGCCTACATTGCCAGTGAATTTAATTATACTGATGGCCCAACTATTAACAAACAAAATTTTAACCGCTTTAATATTTTTGGTAAATACAATGCGGTAATTTCAAAAGCCACTCAAATTACTTTTTCAGCTTCGGCATTTAAAAGTAAGTGGGATGCCAGCGGACAAATACCTGAACGTGCTGTAAAAGACGGCAGCATTGAACGCTTTGGTTCTATCGACCCTACCGAGGGCGGCAATACCGAACGCTATAATGCCAACATACTTTTCTCAACCCAATTTAAAAGCGGCAGTACCTGGCAAAACCAGGCTTATTACAGCAGGTATAAATTCAATCTCTATTCCAATTTTACATTTTTTTTAAACAACCCGGTTGATGGCGATGAAATTAACCAGGCCGAAGACAGAAATATGCTGGGCTTTAACTCTACCTTAAAAGAAAAAAGATTTTTTGGTAAAGCAGTATTGAATTCAACAGATGGTATTGGCATACGCTATGATGCTACCAACAACAGTAAATTAGCCAACGTTATTAAGCGGCAATTTGTTGACAATATAAAACTGGGAGATATTAAAGAAGCAAATTTATTTG
>JANMBZ010000123.1:0-3468 GCA_031360765.1 Chitinophagaceae bacterium | reverse complement strand
ACTGCCGGGTTAGATGCAAGCAATATTTCGTTTCCGTTGCGTAAGGTTTTTCATAAAAGTAAGAATGTGCGTTTTAGAATGGCGGAGGTTGAAAAAATAATTACTGCTGAACAAAAAGTGGTAACTGATATTGGGGAATTTGATTACGATGTATTGGTGATTGCAACCGGTGCCGATACCAATTTTTTCGGTAATCAACAATTGATTGATAATGCATTCCCGATGAAGAGTACTGTAGAAGCATTACAACTTCGCCACCGGTTATTACACAATTTTGAAGATGCATTGAATGCAAAATCTGCACTTGAATTACAACGGCTGATGAATATAGTAATTGTTGGCGCAGGCCCAACCGGCGTAGAGTTGAGCGGTGCAATTGCAGATATGAAACGTTTTGTTTTACCAAAAGATTATCCTGAATTGGACTTTACTACAATGAAAATATATTTGCTGGAAGGCACCGGTAAAACACTGGCTGCAATGAGCGAAAAATCAAGCATACAATCTCAAAAGTATTTAGAAAAATTGGGGGTAACAGTACTTACAAATTCTTTATTAAAAAACTATGATGGAAAAACAGCAGAGCTCCAAAATGGTGATACTATAGAAACAGCCATGGTAATATGGGCTGCCGGTATTAAAGGTAATGTTCCGGAAGGCATCAGCGCTGATTTAATAGCCAGGGGCAACCGCATAAAAGTAAACAGGCATTGCCAGGTAAATGGTTTTACAAATATTTATGCCATTGGCGATGTGGCGTATATGGAGGAGCCAGCCTGGGCAAACGGACACCCACAAGTGGCACCTGTAGCCATGCAACAGGCTGATATGCTGGTTAATAATTTGCGCCGGCACGAAATGAAAAGCGGAGGTGCTTTGTGGGAAGAATTTGTTTACAACGATAAAGGTAGCATGGCAACCGTTGGTAGAAATTTAGCGGTAGTAGATATGCCAAAACCTAAATTGCATTTTGGTGGTTTATTGGCCTGGATGATTTGGATGGGCCTGCATTTGATGCTGATACTGGGTGTGAAGAACCGCTTCTTTGTGTTTAGCAACTGGTTATATAACTACTTTACTTATGACCAGAATTTGCGCCTCATCTTTAAAGCCTTTTACAGAGAAAAAGAACCGATAAAATAATTTTCAAATGGCCTCTAAATTTTTAACAGCAGAGTGGAAAAACCTGATAATGGCAAATTATATTGTTGATCCGGCGGTGCTAAAACCATATCTCCCCAATAAAACTGAACTCGATTTTTTTAATGGAAATACTTATGTAAGTCTTGTGGGTTTTATGTTTGCCAACACCCGTGTGCTGGGTTTAAAAATTCCTCTTCATATAAATTTTGAAGAAGTGAACCTGCGTTTTTATGTACGGTACCACGATAACGGTGTGTGGAAAAGAGGAACGGTTTTCATCAAAGAAATTGTTCCAAAAGCTGCAATCAGTTTTATTGCCAACACCGTTTACCATGAAAAATATGACACGAAAAAAATGCGGCACGTTACTACAGAAACTGAAACCAAACTTGATTTAAGTTACCAATGGAAACACAAAAATAAATGGAACCGCATAGAGGCATCGGTTGAAAAACCTTCACAGGCAATGGTTTTGGGTAGCGAAGAAGAATTTATTGCAGAGCATTACTGGGGTTATTCAAGGTATAATGCAACAACTACTTTTGAATATAATGTGCAACATCCGGCCTGGAAAATATTTCCGGTAAAAAGCTATTTGATTGATTGTGATTTTAAATCGCTGTACGGAGATGCATTTTCAAATTTGATTGAAGCTAAGCCCAATTCTTTATTTGTAGCTGAAGGATCAGCTGTATCTGTTTTAAAGAAAAGAAATTTATAATTGCTCCAGTTGTTTTAAAACCTTTTTTGCCCTGCTTTTAAAACCCGCAGACTGATGCGGAAACTGATCTTCAATAATCAATTTTAATTCGGCTTTAATTTCGGGATAATATTTTGCAAGATTTGCAAGTACCGACATAGAAAAAACTTTTACTGCCAGCGATTCTGTGGGCGTTTCCAGGTAAGTAAAACACAGATCCATTATTGCTCCATGATGTTTTTCGGGTAAATCAATTTCCTGCATAAATCGAATACTGTTGCGCTTTACGGCATTGTGCAGGTTTGGCTTTTTAAAATTCTCCATTAGCTCTTTCCAGTGTTTGTTGATGAGTTCAGGATGCTCATCAACACAATAACTTACCGGCCAGGCGGCTCTTTGCACAACCCGGTACTCATCATTTAAAAACAGTTTAAAAAGTTCATCAAAACGAAGCTGATTACTGCCAACCCAGTTTACAATTTTTGTACATTGTGCTTTGGAATGTTCTTTTAATATTTCTTCTCTTAAGTTCACGAATTATGCGAATTACACTAATTACACGAATTTAGCTTTTATGAAGGAAATTTTATTTCAATTTGGATTGGCATCCGATTATTGGTTTACCCCCAAGCCATTTGGCAATGGGTTGATAAATTACACATGGAAGATTGAAAGCAAAGGAGGCGATGGTCCAAAATATATTCTTCAAAAAATAAACCAACAGATTTTTAAACAACCGCAAGATATTGCATATAATATCAGGCTTGTTGGCTCATACCTGGAAAAGAATTTTCCTGATTATTTATTTGCTTCGCCCTGTAAAACTATATGGGGAGAGGATCTAATTACATGGGGCGACTCTTATTTTAGAATGTTTCCTTTTATTGCAGGTTCGCATACCATTGATGTAGTTGAAAAGCCGCAACAGGCTTACGAAGCAGCGAAACAGTTTGGCAAATTCACAAAATATTTATCTGGGTTTAATGCAGAACAATTGAGAATTACCCTACCCGATTTTCATAACCTTACGCTGCGTTATCAGCAATTTGAAAATGCTTTGGAAAATGGTAATGCTGAAAGAATTAAGCAATCGGCAGATCTTATTTCAGCAATCAAACAAAACAAAAGAATTGTTGAGGAATATGAAATCTGCAAAAAAAAGTTTACCCTCCGTGTAACACACCACGATACCAAGATCAGTAATGTATTGTTTGATGAAATTGATAAAGGTTTGTGTGTAATTGATCTTGATACTTTAATGCCTGGGTATTTCATCAGCGATTTGGGCGATATGATGCGTACTTATGTATGTCCGGTTAGTGAGGAGGAAAAAGACTTTTTAAAAATTATCATCCGCAAAGATTTTTATGATGCTGTTGTGAGCGGCTATTTATCGGAAATGGGAGCGGAGTTGAGTGAATTTGAAAAACAACATTTTAGTTACGCTGGTGAATTTATGATCTATATGCAGGCCATCCGTTTTTTAACCGATCATTTAAACAATGATATTTATTATGGTGCAAAATACGAAGGCCACAACTTTGTAAGAGCTTGCAATCAAATCACTTTATTACAACGTCTGCAGGAATTTATTAGTAAGTAGTCAGGCTGTGGCAGCTAATTTT
>JANMBZ010000060.1:0-30292 GCA_031360765.1 Chitinophagaceae bacterium | reverse complement strand
AAAAAAAGAAATTTACGATATTATTCCCCAGCCATTCATCCCCAAAACTTTGTTTTTTAAATTAGGGACCGATGTTAATTCCATGCTGCAGGCGGTTTCAGGCTCTGGTATATCTTTTCCCTGCATCGCAAAGCCCGATATTGGAGGAAAGGGCAGGGGGGTAGAAAAAATTTATACATTGGAAGATATTGCCACTTATGCTTTTAAAATTAAAATGGATTTTTTGGTACAGCAGTTTATACCTTATCCTGAAGAGGTTGGAATATTTTATTGCCGCATGCCCGATAAACCTGATGGTTTTATCAGTGGTATTGTGGCAAAAGAATTTTTAATTGTAAAAGGCGATGGAACCTCTACCTTAACTCAGTTGCTTGAAAAAGATCCACGCTATCATTTTCAATTATCAGCTTTGCAAAAAATATATGGCGATGGACTTAATGAAGTATTGGAAAAAGGGGAACAGAAAAACTTAGTACCTTACGGCAACCATGCACGGGGTGCAAAATTTATTGATGTAAGCCATTGGGCAGATGAAGCGTTTACAAAAACCTTCGATAATATTTTTAAACAGATACCGGAGTTTTATTTTGGCAGACTGGATATTATGTACAGCAATAAGGAAGATTTAAAAGCAGGTAAAAATTTTTCGATAGTAGAATTAAACGGAGCAGGTAGTGAGCCTACGCATATTTACGATCCAAAGCATTCCATCTTTTTTGCCTGGGGAGAGATAGCCCGGCATTTTAAATTGCTTTATACCATCAGTATAAAAAATCATAAGAGAGGGTTTAGATATTTAACTGTTAAAGAAGGTATGCAGATGTTTAAAGAAAATACTTCCGTTATGAAAACCCTGGATAAATTCTAATAAACAACCAATGACCAGTAATACAAAAAGAAAATTGAAATGGAGCTCCTTCATTTTTTTATTATGCTGGATAATAATGGCGCAAAGTTGTATGAAATTTAGAATTAGCGATAGTAAGGCACAGAAAGAATTTGAACTAAAAGGTTTGTCAGTTAGTTTTCGTTTTACCGAAAAAAATGGTAAAGGATTGCACTACGTTAAATGCGGTTCTGATACCTTACCTACTTTATTTTTCATTCATGGTTCGCCGGGCAGTTGGGATGCATTTAAGAATTATATGATGGATACTACGCTGCTGCAGCATTTTAGAATAATATCAATAGACAGGCCTGGCTTTGGATATAGCAGTTTTGGTAAAGCTTTGCACTTGGATGAGCAGGCTGTTTTAATTAATACCATCATTAAAAAAGAGAATAACAATAAGCCGCTGCACCTGGTAGGGCACAGCATTGGCGGACCAGTAATAGTAAAACTGGCGCAGGATTTTCCGGATGAAATAAATTCATTAACGATACTCGCTGGCTCTATTTCTCCAAAGGATGAGCCAAAGGAATATTGGCGTTATTTATTTTTATATACACCGCTGCATTTTTTAATGCCAGGGGCTTTCCGTCCATCAAACGATGAGATTGTTTATTTTAAAAAAGACCTCTACACACTCGATACCGGTTATGCAGGCATAACAATACCTGTAACATTCATACACGGGGATGCTGATAAATTTGTGACTGTAAAAAATGTGGAGTATGGTAAAAAGAAATTGTCAAATAACCCCGATGTAAAAGCAATTATTATACCCGGCGCCAATCATTTCATCCCCTGGCAGCACTTTGATATTATAAAAACACATTTGCTTTCGCTGGTAAATTAATCATGTTCTTTTCAATGTCTGAATCTTGTATTTACATAATTTTTAAATAGCTTACGCACTTATTAGCATTTTCAATATTCATATAATTCTATTTATTATATTGTAGGTAAAACTCTATATTTGTATAACTTATTGATTTGCTGATTAATCTTATCCAAAAAAGCCCTGAAAAAAATGAAAAAATTTTTATTAGTTGATGATCATGTTGTTGTAAGATCTGGAGTTAAAATCCTGCTGGCAGACTTGTATCCTTCCTCCGAAGTTTATGAGGCCATGAATGGCGAAACCGCAATCGAAAAACTTAAAGAAAGTGCATATGATTTAATACTGCTGGATATACAGATGCCCAACACGGATTCATTAGGTTTAATGGAATATATTCATGTAACATATCCACAGGCTAGAGTTTTAATGTTTTCTATGAGTGCAGAAAATATTTATGCCAAAAGGTTTATGAAAGCTGGAGCCTATGGTTTTGTTTCAAAAGAAGCGCCTCTCGAAGAAATAACAAAAGCCATTACAACAATTTTAGGTGGTAAAAAATACATCAGCGAATCATTGGCACAAAAGCTTGCCGAGGATTCTTTTTCAGGTAAATCCGGTAATCCTTTTAACGAACTTTCTCCCAGGGAATTTGAAATTGTTTCTTTGTTACTCGAAGGAAAAACTGTAACGGAAATTTCGCAGGTTTTAAATATTCAAACATCAACAGTTGGTACACACAAGGCAAGGCTATTTGAAAAACTGGGAGTTGAAAATATTTTAAAATTAAAAGAACTTGCTACTACCTACAATCTATAAATAATATTAAATACTTTCCCCGTTTTTCTGAAATAATTTTACGTCATTTATTGTAATTTGTTTTTTAGAGATACTTATAAGGTTTTGTTTTTCAAACTGGTTAAGTGTGGTTGTTACTGTTTGCCTGGATGAGCCTATTAGCTTGGCAATATCATCGTGCGTTAAAAATTTCTCAATAACAGCCCTGTTATCAGCAATGCTTTTATTATCTGCAGCTAATTGAAGCAAAAGCTGCACCAGCCTGCTTTTTACATCTTTGTTTAAAATGTTAAGCAAACGGTTTTCTACTTTTTTAAGTTTATTGCCGAGGTGAAAACTAAATGCAATTGCCATTTCAGGTTTTCGGAGAAGCAGGCGTACAAAATCTTCCATGGTAAATGCACAGAGGCTTACATTACCTTTATAAGCTTGTGCAAATTCATCCTCCTCATTATTTTTTTCTAAAGTAAGCTGGCCAAAAACTTCGCCTTTTTGTATAATCTCTTTTATAATTTCATTTCCCTGTTCATCAATATAACCCAGTTTAATAAAACCATCTTTGGTAAAATAAAGTTTATTGCGATTTTGATGGGGAAAGTAAATATATGCTCCGTTTGCCGCTTCTATAAAGTTGTGCACTAGCCCAAGTTCTTCATACTCTTCATCTGTGATGTGTTCAAAAACATCAAAACCCCTTAGCAGCAGTAAGGTAGAATCGCATGTATAGTTTTGAGACAATGGGTTTATTTTTTTTCAAATATAAGCGAAGCTGAGTTCATACAGTAACGCAAACTGGTTGGTTTAGGCCCATCATCAAAAACATGACCTAAATGTGCACCGCAGCGGCTGCAGTTAACCTCGGTACGTGCCATGCCGTAGCTGTTATCTGTTAATTCTTCTACATTGCCTTTTTTAATAGCTTGCCAAAAACTTGGCCAGCCGGTGCCGCTCTCAAATTTGGTGGTAGAGCTAAAAAGTTCCTGCCCACAACAAACACACTTGTAAATACCGGATGCATGATTATCCCAGTAAACACCGCTAAAAGCACGTTCGGTACCTTTTTTCCTTGTTACATTAAACTGCTCTGCTGTTAGCTGTTTACGCCATTCAGCATCGGTTTTTATTACAGCATATTTTTTTGTTTGTGCAGATGCTGAAGCAATGCAACTTAATAGGAGAATGGAAGTAAAAAGCTTTTTCATGTTTTTTATTTTGTGGTAGATACGAATTTTGAACTTTTGAAGTTTCAAATCTCAAAATCCTTTAACAAAAAATTGCAATTAAGGTTTAAGCATTAATTTTACTTAATAAATTTACAAAATGGGAGTATTAAATCAAATAGCACAGTATTTATATCTTAAGAAAAAAGATCCCAATGCGCCCAATACGCAATGGGTAAAGTACATGCACGGTATAAACAGGCTTTCTATTTTATTGTTTTTACTGGCAATGATTATATTGGCAGTAAAATTATTGAGGTAATTTACTAAGATAGCTGTAAATACTTTCGGCCGCATTGGAAGATGCATGCCCGCCTTTGCTTAGTAAATTTTTAAGTGCAGTATAATCTTCTTTTAATTGTTGTTTTTTTGCTTCATCGGTTAACAGCAAATTCAATTCCTGTTTTAAATTTTCAACCGTCAATTCATCCTGTATCAATTCCTTTACTACTTCTTTATCCATAATAAGATTAACGAGGCCAATGAATTTTATTTTAATCAGCCGCTTTGCAATCTGGTAACTAAAGGTGCTGCCTTTGTAACAGATCACCTCTGGCACAGCAAACAAGGCTGTCTCCAGTGTTGCAGTGCCGCTTGTAACTAATGCTGCTTTTGATTGCACCAGTAAATCATAGGTTTTATTTACTACAGAAGAAACATTGCTGTAAGGTTTTAAAAGATCTGCATAAAAGCCTTCATCCAATCCTGGGGCTTTGGCAACTACAAACTGGTAATCAGGAAAATGCTTTGCCACTTCCAGCATGATGGGGAGTTTTTTCAAAATCTCCTGCTGGCGGCTGCCTGGTAGTAAGGCGATTGTATTTTTACTTCCTTGTTCGATATTCCTTATTCCTTGTTCGATATTTTTTTTCTCTTCATATAAAAATCCCTCTACTACTTCCACCAGCGGATGCCCTACATATTCCACTTCGTAATTCCATGTTGCATAAAATTCTTTCTCAAATGGGAGGATGACGAGCATTTTATCAACGCAGTTTTTTATCAGCTTAACACGGTTCTCCTTCCAGGCCCAAACCTGCGGCGAAATGTAATAGATAACCGGTATGCCGTTTTCCTTTGCCCATTTGGCAATGCGTAAATTAAAACCTGGGTAATCAATTAAGATGAGGGCTGTAGGTTTGTATTGCAGAATATCTTCTTTACAAACTTTGATATTTTTTAAAATGGTGCCCAGATTTTTAATCACTTCTAAAAAACCCATAAAGGCAAGTTCTTTGTAATGCTTTACCAGTGTGGCTCCTGCGGCCTGCATTTTATCTCCGCCCCAGCAACGGATATCAGCAGCCGTATCTCTTTTTTTTAATTCCTTAATAAGATTACTGCCATGTAGATCGCCACTTGCCTCGCCGGATATGATGTAATATTTCATGCTGACTTTATAGAAGCTGTCATGTTTTACAGCCTGATAAAGATAGGTTGTAAAACTTAACTTGCAATTACCACCGATGCATTATAAATGTGTTAAGATTATAAAATGGAACTGCTCAAAATTTGCATTAATAAAAAAAATTAGTATTTTACTTTATACAACCAAAACCTACAACAATGGATACCTACACCGTAAAACCCGGCGACAACCTGGGAAAAATTGCACTTAAAATATATGGCGATGCAAATAAATGGCGTGAGATTGCCGATCTTAACGGCATAACTCAACCATCTAAAATAAAAGTAGGACAGGTGCTTAACCTGATGCCAAAAAATACAATACCTGCTGTTTCTCCTGCAGCTCCGATTATCAATCCTGTTGCTGCTGCGCCGGTTGTAAAACCTGTTTCGCAGGACGTAGAAATTACCATATCTGGTAAGTCAGTTTTTTACAGGTTCAGCAACACCACCGAAAAAATATTCCTCGGCACTTTATTTAAAAAAGGCATTTCAAGAACCGGCAGTTTTAATACCGAACATTTTATAAATAATAATACCGCATTACTGGCTACCCTCAACCTCAGTAGTTCCGAAATAAATACTTTGCTGGCAACATCGCAAAACGAAGGCAATCTTGATTCTATAAACACCTGGGATGCCTGTTATTTAAGCTGGGGCATGTTTCAATGGACGATGGGGCAACTGACCGATGCCGGAGAATTACCAGCCCTGCTAAAACTGATAAAAGCAAAACAACCCGCAGCTTTTAAAACATATTTTGGCGATTTTGGAATTGACATTGCACCTGCAACCGGAGATGTTACCGGCTTTATAACTTTAAACAATGTGGCACAAAATACCGATGCCCGTAAAACTGCCTTCCGCAATAATAACTGTGCATTGCGTTTTGCATTGGCAGGTAAAGAACCCGCAATATGTGCTGTGCAGGTATTGCATGCCATCAACCGGTTCAATAGGTTCTATTTTGTAAAAGATGCTGATTTTGGCGGACTCTCTATTAATGATATGCTTAGCTCGGAGTATGCCGCTTCTCTGTTGCTTGATCAGCATGTAAACCGGCCAGGCCACGTAAAAGCTGTGGTGGCGGCAGCTTTAAGCCAGGCTAATTTTACCCCACAGCAAATTGCCAACGGTACCGATGCTGATGAATTAAAAGTGATAAACAAATACCTGGCGATAAGAAGAACCTTTGGCAAAACACCCATGACAAACTCTGATACCCGTGCTAAAGTGGTTCAGCATTTTTTAGATAAAGGGTTGATAAAAGCTGCTAAGAAATCTTTTGTATCTAACAGGGGATTGAGGGGGTGAGGATTATATTTGGGTGAATTAATATGCCAGTATATATTTAAAATTGAAAAGGGAGATAACCAAATAATAGTTATCTCCCTCTTTATAAATTCATTTTTTTTAAAAATTACTGTTGCAAAACTAATTTTTCTGTTTGCCATTTTGCCCCATCAAATACCTGCACTGTATAAATATCGGTTTGTTTACCAAATAAATAAACTGATTGTGTGTTTTGATTATTATTAAACTTTTGATGATAAACAGTTAACCCCATTTTATTTTTAATAATTATTTCTTTTATGCCTGCAGTTTTATCTGCAGAGCTTAATGAAATTTTAAATTGCCCATTGCCGGGATTGGGATATACATTGATTTTTGCAGCAGGTTTTACCGGTTCTGCAAATGGTTCACAAGCTGGGCATGGTGGGCAATTAGGGTAGCAAGCTGGTGGCGGATTTCCACAAAAACCACCTGGGGGCTGTACTGCATAAAATTTATAAAAGTTATAAGATGAACCGCAGGCATTTGTTCTGGTACACATTAATACAATCCATTCGTTTGGATAATTTGCATTAATACTAACATCAAACTGGTTACCTATAAAATTAGTGGAGCCATGAAAAGTACCAGAGCTAGTTTGATAAATATTCCAGGTAATAGAATTAGCAGTGGGGTCGGTTATATAACCACTGGCACAATATGAATATGGCGAAACAAAATTATTATCAGGGTTATCACTTTTACCATCTAATGGATTACTAGGCCCACAAGAGCCTGTTATAAGATTGCAATAGTTGCTCATGTAAGTTGTGTTACCGTTTTGGGTGATGTAGGGTGTGAAGGAAAATGGGCCGGGAACAGTGCCAGTTGAAGCTTGTATTTGTTTTGTAACCAGCTGCATTCCACAACTGGTTTGGAATGATGCAGTAAGAGTGAATATACCCGTATAACCATTATTTGTAAGTGTTACACTTGATCCATTAGGTACTAAAGTTACCTGAGTTGTATTTACCGACCAGGTTACATTTGATGCACTGGGGCTTAATGTATAAACTATAGCGTTACTGCATAAAGTATTTTGCCCGGTTATTTGATAATTAACTGATGATGGAGAACCAACACCAACTGCATACCAGGCATCGATAACGGCTTTTTCTTCGCAGCTATTTGCTCCGAATAATTCTTGTACAGCTTGAATGCTCATTGTACGGGCCATTGCATAATTTGCAGTTGTATTTAAAAGCTGTTCGGTGCGATATGCAATTCTTTCTGCTTTGCTGATTGTTATGCCGATAACATTATAGTTATTACCAATTCCATTTGTTCCGCTACGGCCTTCAGAAAGTAAATAATACCATTTGTTTAAAACACCACTTCGGTAATGTGCATCAGATTGATTATTCCAATTAACATCCCCATAAGTATCAGAAGAAGGAGTAAAAGCTCCACTTGGCGGATTACTCATGCTACGCAAATAACCTGGAGAAATTAGAGTTATTTCTTCACCGATAAGCCAGCGTTGTTTTGTTAGTGGTGCTGCGTATGCCTCTACACTTGCTCCCCAAATATCGCTAAAGCCTTCATTAAGTGCTGAAGATTCTGTGGCAAAAGCATAAGATAAATTGCTTGTGTATTGACAAATACCATGTCCAAGTTCATGTGCACAAACATCTATGGCTGTTAATGGACCAAATATCCCTCCTCCATCGCCAAAAAACATTGCGTTTTTATCTGGATTCCAAAATGCATTATCTACGCTATTTCCATAATGGATATAACTAGTAATATTCATGCCTGCATTATTAATACTGTTGCGATTATGTTTATTTAACCAATAGTCATAGGTTTTTTCCATTGCCCAATGAGCATCTGTAGCTACTTGATTTGCTCCATGTTCAGTTACGGTCCAATTATTATCATTAAAGTCCCAAAAATCTGTTGCGGTGTTTAAAATAACTTCTTCATTACTTTCATAATTAGCATTTAAAGTTTTAATATTCACCCCATTTCTCACTTCACGCAAACGATATTGGCCACCTTGCAGGTCGGTTGTAAAGTTTTGTGTACCACTATAACGTGTTTGCGCTGTACCCGGTGCATTTGTATTGCAAACTAAATTTTCATAATTAATAATACTTCCATTAGCTGCATTTACAAATACATACTTGCCGTTAACACTGTTTGGGTCTATTTATATTTTATAAGCCAACGCATATTTAGCATTTACAAGGAAAGGATTTTTAATGATGCAGAACCCTTTGTTTTCAAGGCTTAAATTCCTTGCAACTTTAGTTTTAATATTGGCTTCAAAAAATGTTTTAGCGGAATTTATAGCAGATAATTCATTAACGGTTGGCTTTGTAGTAATGAGTTCGATATCTTCGTAAGAACCATTTGCATAGTGGATAATACCATCTTTTTCATGAAGTACAAAGTCCATTCCTTTAATTTCAACACCGTCATAAAAAATACTAAATTTTTTGTGAGTGAAGTTTAGGTCATCGGCATAACTACTTAAAAACCTAAATTCAATAGTTGTATTGCTGTTTGTAAGTTGTTTTAACACCGCAACTTCATTTACTAAAGTAGCAGTTTTGTTTGCCCCGGACTCCAACACTGCGAAATAATTAATACCATCAACTTGTTTTTGTTTAAAATTTATTTGAGTAAACGCAATACTGCAAATAAATAAACCTATTAGCGTTAACGCTATTTTGCTGGTTATTTTTTTCATTTTTCAAATATTTTAGGTTTTAGAAAAATTATTTTTTGTAAGCAACCCAAAAATTGAACAATGAAATATTAAGGCTTTTTTATTAAATATCCATTCTCACCAGACCCATAATGTCCTATAAGTAAAGTGTCATTTTTTATTTCTTGAAATGACCAACTTACCAACCCACCATACATATCATAAATCCAAGCATTGTCAAAACTTGATTTAGTAATGATTGCTTTGTCATAAACTAATACTGTACCATTTGATTTAACTCTTTTAACACTATCCTGTGATAAAAAGGAAAATATATCTTCTTGTCCAGTTGGATATATCGTAGTAAAACATCCAGCCACTCCGCAATCTATCTTTTTCTTTAAAAGCCAATTGCCTGCTAAAATGCTTTTTAATTCGTCAAGAGGAATGTTTACTAAAGTTCTGTTATGTGTATCAACTACAGGGTCGATACTTTTTTTACAGCTTGCATAACTAAACAAAGCCATTATTGCTAAGCCACATAAAATATGTTTTGTTTTCATAAAAATGTTTTAATTGAAAAATTGATTTGAAGTATTATTATTGACAATAAGAATTTCTAATAAGTTGCTTTTAAAAGCAGGCGGGCTATGGGTATGTTTTACAATTAATGCTTTCATTGTTTTGGGTTGCTTACAAGTTTTGCTGTTATTTACTAAACGTGCAACCTCCTTTAAAAATAAGTGTGGTCCTGTTACTTTACAGCAAGCGGCGGGTATCGGCTAACCATTGGCAACTGTAAGTAAAGGAACACACCCATAAAGGAGCTTTCACTTAAACCTACGCTGCCTGTTAAAATTTTGCCGATTTTACCACAAGCGTTTCTAGTAAAGCAATATTTTTATAATTTCAGTAGCAATTTTTCAAAAGATTGATTCGGATATTCGAATATAAGTAAGAAAAATTATAATTTAAAGTATTTTCTTATTTTTTTTTTTTACATTCAATTCTCAATTGTTTTAATCTTTTATTTGAAGCATACTGGTGGCATTAAGCAATTTGGAGCAAAGGTGAAAGTATTGCGTAAGCAAAAAGGAATGTCTCAAGAGCAATTAGCGAGGGAAACCGGAATAAAAATTTCTCAGATAAACGAATTGAAAATGGTATAATAAGCACATGCATATCTAGTGCTTTTACCATTGCAGAAGCTTTAGCAGTTGATGTTTCAGAATTATTTAAAGCATAATTGTACTGTATAAATCCTTAACTAAATATCTTTATCAATATACATGTTATTGCATAAATAAATGTTGCCACAAAAATTCCTTTGGCCGTTTTATCAATATGGGCATTAATGTAAATGGTAAATAAAATGGCATTTGCCATTAACGAAAGTGTAATTGCCAGCGTTAATAAATTATGGCCCGGTTGTAAAAAAATAAACTGCATGCCTTCGTAAAAACTGAGTGCGGCCAGTTTTGTGTATTTAAAAATTACAAAGCCGAGCATTGGTGCAATGAGCCCCATAATTAGTCCAAAAATAAAATTGTCTTTTTTAAATATCATTTGAAGAGTTTCTTTTTGTCTAATAATTTTTTCAGCTTGTAATTGGTAAGGTCAAACTGCACCGGCACCACACTAATATAATTATTTTGCAGGGCCCAAACATCGGTATCTTCTGCCTTATCAAAGTTTATAAATTCGCCGGTAAGCCAGTAGTATTTTTTACCATGCGGATCAAGTCGCTCATCAAACTCTTCCTTGTATTTTGCATAAGCTTGTTTACAAACTTTAATACCCTTAATTTGTTTTTTAGGGATGGATGGAATATTTACATTCAGCAATAAATGCTTATCTAATTTATTTGCTAAAACTGTTTTAATTATTTTATTGGCATAAAATTGTGCTGTAGTAAAATCTGCATCAAACCTGTAATCTAACAGCGAAAAACCAATACTGGGAATACTTTCGATAGATGCTTCCATAGCCGCACTCATGGTGCCGCTGTAAATAACATTGATGGAATGATTGGCTCCATGATTGATACCGCTGATACACAGATCGGGTTTGCGGTGCAGTATTTTATCAACCGCCAGCTTAACACAGTCAACTGGTGTGCCCGATGTTTGCCAGGCTTCCACATCGCCAAACATATCCACCTTATCCATGCGTAAAGGGTTGCCAATTGTAATGGCATGCCCCATGCCGCTTTGCGCTTTATCGGGTGCAACCACCACCACTTTGCCAAGGCCTTTTGCGGCTTCTATTAAATTTCTTATTCCGGGAGATGTAATGCCGTCGTCGTTTGTAACCAGGATAATGGGTTGCTCTTTCTTTGTTGCCATGTATGTATCAGATCAAATTAAAATTGAGGAAATAATTGCCTTGCAATACCCGGTTGTTTAAAAGGCCACGGTATCATCAGCAAAATTATAATTAACGCAATGCCAAAATATATCAGTGTGCGTTTGTGTTTTTGTGCATCGGTTGTGCCACGCTTTACCATGCTGCGGCCAACGTGTACCAGCAGCCACGCAATAATCATCATCAATGCATGCTCTACTGAAAAGTACCGCTCCACCGGGTCTTTCATAACATCCTTCGCATGATTCTTCATATTTTCAAACCACATGCCGCTGAAGTATAAAATAAGCCCCAGCAGCAACTGTATATCGCAACTGATCATAAAAAACAGGCTCACTTTGTTGTCGCTGCTTCGGTAATCTCTTTTAGAAATTACCGCACCCAATGCAGCAAAAACTGCCCAAACGCCAAACAATAAAACTGCCCAGCGTAAAATGCTGTGTATTATCAATGTATAATTCATACAATTAAGTTTGATGCAAAAATAAGGTGTTGCTGCGGATTGCAGAGATTGTTTTAAAAATTGATTCTCCCGCAGATTACGCAGATGTCGCAGAAAAAAATACAATCAGCGAAATCTGCGACATCTGCGGGCCACCCCATTCTGCCGCAGGCAGAAACAGATTTTTTAAGTAGCAACCAGCTTTGGCCTAAACCCCTTAATTTAGTAAGCTCAAAACTAATTGTATGCAAATAACTAAAGTCATCCTCGCTGCCTTCGCAATTTTAATTTCAATAACTGGTATTGCCCAGAAAAAACCGGATGCAGTTGTAAAACCAAAGCCTGCTGATTCTTTAAAAAATATTTCCCTGGCGGGATTAAGTTTTCGCAGCGTTGGCCCCGCCATTACATCGGGCCGCATTGCAGATATAGCTGTAAATCCTAACAACCACAACGAGTATTATGTAGCTGCTGCAGCAGGTGGTGTTTGGAAAACAAACAATGCTGGCGTTACCCTAAATCCGATTTTCGATGGAGAAGGATCATACTCCATTGGTTGCCTGGCCATCGACCCAACAAACACAAATGTTGTGTGGGTGGGTAGCGGCGAAAACAATAACCAGCGTGTGGTTGCCTATGGCGATGGTATTTACAAATCGGAAGATGGCGGCAAGAGTTTTAAAAATATGGGCCTCAAAAATTCGGAGCATATCGGCCGCATTGCCATTGACCCAACCAATAGCGATATTGTTTATGTAGCAGCTTATGGTCCGCTGTGGAAATCGGGCGGCGAACGTGGAATTTATAAAACCATTGATGGAGGCAAAACCTGGAAACTGGTTTTAAATGTAAGTGAACATACGGGTTTTAATGAAGTGATAGTTGATCCTCGCAATCCAAACATTGTGTATGCTGCTGCCCACCAGCGCCAGCGCAAAGTGTTTACGTACATAGGCGGCGGGCAAGAATCGGCCATGTATAAAAGTACCGATGGCGGCGCTACCTGGAATAAGATGATGAATGGAATTCCTGCCCGTGATTTAGGTAGGATCGGCTTAAATTATTCACCCGCCAATCCTGATGTGCTGTACGCAGTTGTAGAAGCAACCGAAGGAAAGGGCGGCGTTTTTAAAAGTATCGACCGGGGAGCCAGTTGGGAAAAACAAAGCAGCTACTCAACCAGCGGCAATTATTACCAAAAAATAATTTGCGATCCTAAAGATGTAAATAAAATTTTTGTGATGAATACTTACCTCGGTGTAAGTAAAGATGGTGGTAAAAATTTTTCAAATCTTGGCGAAAAAAGCAAGCATATTGATAACCATGTAATCTGGATTGATCCATCAAACACCGATCATTTTTTAGTTGGTTGCGATGGAGGTGTTTATGAAAGTTTTGATGCAGCAGACAACTGGCAGTTTAAAGCAAACTTGCCGGTAACCCAGTTTTACAAAGTGGCCACCGATAATGCATTTCCTTTTTACAGTATTCATGGTGGCACACAAGATAACTTCAGTATCGGCGGGCCTTCCCGTACAACCAGTGCAAACGGAATTTTTAATTCTGATTGGTATTTTACAAGTATTGGCGATGGTTTCCAAAGCCAGGTAGATCAAACAAATCCGGATATTATTTATGCGGAATCGCAGTACGGCGGTTTAATAAGGTACGATAAAAAAAGTGGCGAATTTTTAGATATAAAACCCGTGGAACAGGAAGGCGAAGCTCCTTATCGCTGGAACTGGGATGCAGCTTTACAAATTTCTAAATACGATAACAAACGCCTGTATTTTGCTGCCAATAAATTATTCAGAACCGATAACCAGGGCAATACGTGGAAAATTATCAGTCCGGATTTAAGCAGGCAGATTGACCGCAATAAACTGGATGTAATGGGCAAAGTATGGAGTGTAGATGCGGTTGCAAAAAACGGTAGTACCGATATTTACGGACAAATAACCAGCATTGCTGAATCGAAATTTGATGAAAACACCATTTATGTTGGTACCGATGATGGGTTAATACAGATAACCATTGATGGTGGTAAAACCTGGATGAAAGTTGATGGTATTGCCGGTGTGCCCGAAAGGACTTATGTAAACCAGATCATCGCATCGCAGCACGACAAAAATGTGGCTTATGTAACATTCAACCATCACCGCTACGGCGATTTTCATCCCTACGTTTATAAAACAACCGATGGCGGCAAAACCTGGAAATCTATACAAAATAATTTGCCCGAAAGAGGCACTGCTTATACCATTGCCGAAGATCATGTAAATGCAAACCTGCTTTTTGTGGGTACCGAATTTGGCCTTTATTATAGTGTAGATGGCGGTGCAGAATGGATACCATTAAAAAATGGATTACCAACTATTGCTGTAAAAGATATTACTATACAAAAAAGAGAAAATGATTTAGTTATCGCAACTTTTGGCCGTGGATTTTATGTGCTGGATGATTACACCCCGTTGCGTAATTTTAAAAAGGAAGATCTTTCCAAAGCCGCAACTATTTACCCGGTAAAAGATGCGTTGATGTATATTGAGTCGCTGCCTTTAGGCGTTAGGGGCAAAGGTTTCCAGGGCGAAAGTTTTTATACCACACCCAATCCCAAAGTTGGTGCTGTGTTTACTTATTATTTGAAAGATGATATTAAAACCATCAAAGAAAAAAGGCGTGATGCAGAAAAAGAAAAAATAAAAAAAGGGGAAGCACCTTATTATCCGTCGCTTGATTCTTTGCGATTAGAGGATGAACAGCCTGCACCACATTTATTATTTACTGTGATGGATGAAAATAACAATGTGGTACGCCGCATAAAAGCACCTGCAAAAAAAGGTATGAGCCGCATTGTTTGGGATTTTCGTTATGCACCTTTTGGCCCGGTTGATTTAACACCATTTGATGAATCGAATGCATTCAGCTCTCCCGAAATTGGTTACCTGGCTTTGCCCGGTAATTATAAAGTATCGCTCAGTAAGTTTGAAGATGGAGTTTATACAGAACTGTCTTCTGCACTGCCTTTCAAAGCAGTAGCACTTAATAATGCAACCTTGCCTGCAACCGATAAAAAAGCCCTTGAAGATTTTTGTAAACAGGTGGCAGAGTTAAGAAGGGTGGGTGCTGCTGCAGATGAATACCGCAGCGAAATGGTTAACAAAATAAAATTTATTAAGCAGGCAATTATCGAAACGCCAAATCTGCCGGTAACAGTTTCTAAAACAATTGCAGCGCTTGAAAAAAGATTAAACGATGTAAACACAAAATTAAATGGCGATGCAACATTGGCAAGAAGGGAGTTTGAATCTTCACCATCCATCAATGGCCGCATTGGCAATATTGTGGGCAGCTTGTGGGGAACCACGGCCGCACCAACAACTACGTACATCAATTCATACCAAATAGCGGCGAGGCAATTTACACCTGTATATAATGAGTTAAAGTCAATTGGTGCTGAAATGAAAAATCTGGAAAATATTTTGGACACTAATAAAGCGCCTTACACACCCGGCCGTTTACCAGACTGGAATGGGAATTAATTTTTTTTAGGCCCCGCAGATTACGCAAATGTCGCTGAAAGAGAAATTACTTTTCTGTGGTATCTGCGTAATCTGCGGGCTAATTTCTTTTTTGCTTCCTTACTGCGACAAATTTCAAAAATAAATTTGGATAAACTAAAATAGTTAGTATATTTGTACTAATCAAATTAGTTGCACTATGTCATTAGCAGGACAAAACCTCAAATACTTGCGCAAACTCCGTGGATGGACACAGGAAGAATTTGCGAATAAACTTGGTATCAAACGCTCTTCGATAGGAGCTTATGAAGAAGGGCGAGCTGATCCCCAGCTGAATGTACTGGAAGTACTAGGAGATATTTTCAAGCTCACGCTTGATGAGTTATTACTTAAAGATTTAAGTGATAATACCAGTTATCTCTCTCGTCGCCGCCAACAAAAGATGGCCACTGTAGATCGCAATGTAATTCACTTTGTACCCGTAAAAGCCGCAGCCGGTTACCTGGCCAGTTATGCCGATACGGAGTTTATTGACGAACTGAATACATTTACATTGCCCATGCTTGCTGGTGGTAACTATCGTGCTTTTGAAATTATTGGCGATAGTATGTTACCAACACCAAGCGGCAGTATCATTGTGGGAGAAAAAGTTGATAATAAGGATGATATTAAAAACAATCAGGCATATATTGTAGTAAGCCGTAACGAGGGTATTGTTTATAAAAGAGTTGAAAAGAACGGGCGTAGCAAAAGCAAACTCACCCTGGTTAGTGATAACCCTCAATTTCAGCCATACCAGGTAAATGCCGAAGATGTTGTTGAATTATGGCAGGCACAAATGGTAATAAGTAAAGTGGCTATGCAACAACGCTGGGATGTAAATTCATTGGCCAGTATGGTTAATAATTTACAAAACCAGGTAGGCGCTTTAAAGAAAAAAATGAACTAAGCAGTTTGCCACGAATTTTCCTGATTCACATTGATATCAAAAATCAGTGGAAATCAGTGTAAACATTGGCCAAAATAAATCATAGGCAATTCATGAACGCAAAGGAATTATTGATATTAAATTTTGAAGAAGTACGCCGCAGAAGTATAAAAGTGTGGAAAGGGATTTCTGACGAAAATCTTTTCTGGAAGCCCGATGATGGAGCGATGAGTTGTTTTCAAATGATACGGCATGTGCTGGAAGGAGAAAATATTTATCACCAGATTATCTTACACCGTGGTGCATTGGGTAATTACGAAAGTCCTTTAACCGGCAACCCTTACACCACTGTGGATGATGAATTAAAAAATGCCCAACCTTACCGGGAGAAATTTTTAAAAATGGTGCATGGGCTTACTTTAAAGGAATTGGAAGAAGTATATATAACACGTAAGGATAAAAACCAGCACCGTAAACTGGGCGACTATTTATTGCGTATGGCATATCATGAAGGTGTGCATACCGGGCAACTGCTCGATTATTTACGCACATTAAAAGCACCCCGGGCTGTAATATGGGATTAACTTTTATCTTTACTACATAACTAAAAACGCAACCAGATACATCGATTAATAATTAAAAAACACAGTTATGATTAAGCTTCAGATCATTGGCAATCTTGGTAAAGATTGCATCGTAAAAGAAATCAACGGTAAACACGTTATCAATTTTAGCGTAGCGCATTCAGAGCGCTTTAAAGACGCACAGGGCAATCAAAAAGAAAGAACCACCTGGGTTGAATGTGCCTATTGGACAGACAAAACCGCTGTTGCTCCTTATTTGATGAAAGGAACAACCATTTTTGCAGAAGGTACTCCCGAAGCCGATGCTTACACCAACAAAGAAGGCCAGGCTGCAGCTACATTACGTATGCGTGTACAAACCGTTCAGTTATTAGGTGGTAATAAAGAAGGCGGGGCGTCGCAGCAAGGATCAGCTTCTAACTCAGGCAATGTAAGTAATAGCGGTATGAGTACGGCACCGGTTGTGAGAACCGAATCTGCCAATACATCAGCGCCGGTTGTTGATGATTTGCCTTTCTAATTTTTTTATAAGGAATTTTTTGTTTCCCACGAAGCCGCAAAGCACACAAAGATTTTTAATACAACCCCTTTGTGTTTTCTGTGCCTTTGTGGGATTTTTATTCTGCTACTTTTAATTAATTTTTCTCATTGTCTCTGGTGAGCTTGTCGAACCATATTCTCTTACCCAAAAAAATACTCAATAAGTTTTATCTTGTGCAAAACGATTTGCATGAAACTTAAAATATTTTTACTTTCCTCTTTTTTTCTATTTTCTTCCTTTCTTCTCTTAGCTCAAAAAAACTTTGTACAATACGTTGATCCTTTTATAGGCACGGGTGGTCACGGGCACACATACCCCGGAGCAACGCTGCCACATGGCATGGTACAGCTAAGTCCGGATACCAGGCTGGATGGATGGGATGGTTGTGGCGGTTACCACTATTCCGATAATTTTATTTATGGCTTTACGCATACACATTTAAGCGGTACAGGCGTGAGCGATTATGGGGATGTTTTATTAATGCCTATGAGTGGCAAACCATCGCCGGATAATAAAGTGTATGGCTCAAAATTTTCTCATGCCAATGAAAAAGCGAGTGCGGGGTTTTATGCTGTAAAATTAGATGACGATAATATTTCAGCTGAGTTAACAGCTACAACCCGTGTTGGGTTTCATCGCTACAAGTTTTCAGGCTCAGCAAACAATAATATCGTTCTCGATTTAAAACATCGTGATGAAGTTATTGAATCTTCTTTAAAAATAATTAACCTGCATACTATTGCAGGCCTCAGGCGCAGCAAGGCGTGGGCAGATAATCAGTATGTTTATTTTGTGATTGAATTTTCGAAACCATTTACTAAAACAGGTTTTTGGAAAAATGATACTTTGTTATCATCTGGTATAACTGAATTAAAAAATTCAAAAAACATAAAAGCTTTTTTTCAGTTTGATGATGGGGAAGTAATGGCTAAAGTAGCTTTATCGGCAGTAAGTATTGAAGGTGCACAAAATAATCTTGCTAAAGAGTTACCCGGCTGGGATTTTGATAAAACAAAAACTGATGCTGAAAAGATATGGAACGATGAATTGGGCAGAATAGAAGTTAGCAGCAATGACACAAAACAACTCCGTACTTTTTATACTGCTTTGTATCATACAGCTATTGTACCAAACGTTAACCAGGATGTGGATGGGCAATACCGTGGAAGAGACAACCAGATACATAAAGCAACAGGCTTTACAAACTACTCTGTTTTTTCTTTGTGGGATACTTATCGCGGAGCACATCCATTATATACCATCATTGATCAAAAGCGAACACTGGATTATATAAATTCATTTTTGGTGCAGTACCAGCAGGGCGGCCGCTTACCGGTGTGGGAGCTTAGCAGTTGCGAAACCGATTGTATGATCGGGTATCATAGTGTGCCGGTAATTGTGGATGCCTACATGAAAGGCATTAAAAATTTTGATACCAAACTGGCTTTGGAAGCCATGAAAAAATCGGCAACCTGGAACCATTTGGGATTACCGGCATTAATGGATCATGGATTGTTGGAAATGGATGATGAACATGAAAGTGTAAGTAAAACATTAGAGTATGCTTATGATGATTGGTGTATTGCGCAATTTGCAAAATCGCTTGGCAATGTTGATGATTATAACAATTATATAAAAAGGGCACAATCTTACAAAAATATATTTGATGTGCAAACCGGGTTTATGCGGCCACGTAAAAACGGTAACTGGCTTTCGCCGTTTGATCCACGTGAGGTGAACAATAATTTTACCGAAGCCAATAGCTGGCAATATTCTTTTTACACACCGCAGGATATTAATGGTTACATAGAAATGATTGGTGGCCGAAAAAAAATGGAAGAAAAATTAGATAAATTATTTACTGAAAATTCTAAAACAACCGGTAGGGATCAAAGTGATATTACAGGCCTGATTGGACAGTATGCACATGGTAACGAACCAAGTCATCACATTGCTTACCTATACAATTTTACCGGTGCTGCCTATAAAACGCAGGCCATGGTTCATCGTATTTTAAACAGCATGTATCATGATACGCCGGACGGATTAGAAGGCAATGAGGACTGCGGCCAGATGAGTGCCTGGTATGTATTGAGTGCATTGGGGTTTTATCCTGTAACGCCCGGCACCACTGACTTTATTATCGGTACGCCATTATTTGCTGCTTCAAAAATTCATTTAGAAAATGGAAAAACATTTGATATAAATGCAAGCAATTTCAGCAACGATAAATTTTATATTCAATCTGCAAAGCTGAATGATAAGTTATATACCAAATCATACATTTCCTATTTTGATATTACAAATGGCGGCAGTATAAATTTTGTGATGGGAGATAATACATCGGCTTTTGGAACTGTTGATTTTCCATCAACCTCAATAACCGATAACAAAATTATTTTAAACCCGGTTATTGATGGCGGAGCAATTTCTTTTAAAGATAAAAAAGTAATAAAGATCGGTGCAGCACAAAAAGGCGTGAGTTATTACTATACACATGATGGGACAGTACCTACAAAAATATCAAAAAAATATACGGCGCCTTTCAATATTAATAAATCTGCAACCATAAAATCAATAGCTATCAATGCCAAAGGAGAAACCAGTTTTGTAACAACTGCCATGTATAAAAAAGCACCGCATAACTGGACGATAAAACTGAATACGCTGTACGAGCAACAGTACGATGGCAATGGAGCCAATGGTTTAATTGATGATATACGTGGAGAGGTTGATTGGCGCAAAGGTAATTGGCAAGGTTATCAAAAAACAGATATGGATGTTGTGATTGATCTACAGAAAGTAACTCCAATATCATCTGTTACAATTGGTTTGTTACAGGATAGCCGTGCATGGATAGTTTTGCCAAAGCATATTATTATTGAAACATCGGTTGATGGTAAGCAATACACACAGGTGTACAGCGGCGAAAACTTTTTACCCATTGAAGTTGAAAAGCCACAGGTAAAAAATGTAGAAGCCGTTTTTGAAAAAGTGAATGCGAAGTATGTGCGTATAAAAGCAATTCAATATGGTAAACTACCGGCATGGCATTTAGGTGCCGGTGGCGATACGCATATTTTTGTAGATGAGATAAATATTAAATAGATGAATTTTTTTAGGACGAACTTTTGTTCCTTGGTTATCATCGTGGAGCCTGTGCTGAGCGAAGCCGAAGCATCACTCACTTGTGCGGCATACCATTATTGAACTTTTATCTAAGCAAATAATTTCATCTTTTTATTGCAGATCAATTAATATTTTAGCATTTTTCTGTTCAGAAGAAGAAATAAAAATCTCGTATCTTTTTTTACCTGCGGTGATAATCATGAGCGAAGTATTGGGCGGTATGCTGCCAAGGTTATCGGCTACCATTACCAACTCATGATGCGGATGTTCCTTATCTACCTTTAATTTTATGCTTACGGGTTTTGTAGAAATACCGGCATGATTTACCACCAACTCATTGTTGTGATAAATGCTTACAGTATCACCGTCAATTTCGCCATTATCGTACAACTCAATATTCAACTCAGTTTCTTCGGTTGTAATTTGTTTTATAATTGGGTTGGCCCTTGTTTCAATAACTTTGGGTAAAGGAGGAGTTAAAACCTGCTGCACCGGTTGAGTTACTTCCTGTTTGCTTACAGGTATCGGTAAAGAGCATTGGTTTATTTCAATATCATCTAGTGCAAAGTCATTGCCGCAGCCGCCGGGTGTAAGGTCTTTCATTTGCAGTGATATTATATCGGTATTGGCCGCCATCACAAATTCACCGGTAAAGTTTTCCCATTCAGGAATATTTGCCTGTTTAATTTCACCTGTTTTAAAACTGTTAAGCATTTTATTATTTGCAAACACGGCAATTTCAATTACAGGCGGTGTAGGAGTGCAGCCACTGGCATATTTGCAGATGTTTACAAACCATCCTGAAAAACGGTAAGTGGCTCCAGGCTTAAGTCCGGTAATAGTCATAATAAAAAAATCGCCTGGCTTTTCGGCGGCATTTATAATCATCATTTTTCCATTCACATCACCTGCTGTATGATCTTCGGGTAAATTATGCCATTTGCCTTCGAAACAATTTTTTAGGGATTTTTCAAAACTGTAAAAGCCATCGTTGGGACAGGAGGCGGTTGTTTTTTTATAGTTTTCTATATTATACATAAGCGGAATTCCATCATTAGTGGCAGTTCCAAAATCTAAAGAAAATACGGGGTCTTTATAAATGCAGTTGTTTTTTTGCGCCAGCAAAGGTTTGCTGTTCAACAAAACAAAAAAAGTAAAAGCAATAAAAAAAGTATTGATCAATTTCATAAACAGGCTGATGGAGTGTTAAAGATAGTAATGCAGTTGTTAAATAAAAATTAAGTGCGTTTTTATCTTTGCTGTGAACGTAAAAAAAGGGATCAAGGAAAATTCTGAAAAGACAGTATAGTTTTTACAAAGGGGGCTAAATAATCAGTTTAAGCATTTTTGTTAATTAATTCAGCAGTAAGAATTTCTTTTTATTGAGATAAGCATTTAATATTTCAATGTTACTGAATCGTGGAGCGGTTGTTGTATTACTTACAATGAAATATACTTATCGCCTTAAAGTTTAAGATAACCGGTAATGTTACAGCCACACCTGGCAATCCTATAATATGCAACACACCTGTATCTCTGCAGTTGTTGTTAGCCGGTAAACTATTTAATCAATTACTTTAGTTGAACCACCCAAGGGATAAAATCTTTTAATTTATTTATTCACAATTAAATCAAATTTTATGATGAATCCAAAACAGTTATTATTACCAACGCTTGCAATGTTATTTACTGTATTTATTACTGGCTGCAAAAAAGATCAGTCGGTAAGCAATATGGCTACTGATAATTATACCGTTGCAAAAACAACGTCATCATTATCTGCTGCTTCTATGCGTCAGACTGGTACACAATTGAAAGGAGTAAATCTTGGCCTGGCCGGAGAATTTGTAATCCTGACAAAATCAGGAATTACCAATGTGTACAAATCAAGCATTACCGGTGATATAGGCACCAGCCCGATAACAGGTGCTGCTATTGATTTAACCTGTGCTGAAGTTGCCGGAAATATTTTTACAGTAGATGCTGCAGGCCCGTTGCCATGTGCTTTAACCAATGCAACACGGCTAACAACATCTGTAAGTGATATGCAAACCGCATATACAGATGCTGCCGGCCGGTCGAACCCCGATTTTGTAAATTTGGGAGCTGGCAATATCGGTGGCACTACACTTACACCAGGTTTGTACACCTGGACGAGTGCTGTTGTTATTCCAACTGATGTTACTATTTCAGGAGGCCCGAACGATGTTTGGATATTTCAGGTTGCAGGTACACTTACCATGAGTTCTGCAGTTAACTTTACGTTAGCAGGTGGAGCACAGGCAAAAAATATTTATTGGCAAACGGCGGGTGCTGTAACCTTTGGTACTACCAGCCATTTTGAAGGGAATATTTTAAGCGCAACCGGTATTAACTTACAAACCGGTGCAACTATTAACGGACGATTGCTGGCGCAAACTGCAGTAACACTGCAAATGAATTCGGTTATATTGCCGCAATAGTTTTTATCCGAAAGTTGATACTTAATAACGGTTGGAATAATTTTCATTTCTGTTTTTGAGTTGAAGAAAGGCTAAAAGTGCTGATAGCAGGTTTCAAAATATCAGCAAACAAAAACGTCCCGAAATTTTCGGGACGTTTTCTATTAAGACTAAAGTAAAATTAAGCCTGAGGTTCAACACGGCCCAACTTACGAGCAAATACAACTAAGTGTACAACCGCAAAAGCAAGTGCTACATAAAGTAATGTTCTGTCTGTATCAAAACCAACAGTATATTGATGCAGAAAGCCAACAACAATAAGTAACAGGCAAAGTATTAAGCTTGTTATTCTTGCAATCCTCATACCTTTTCTATTATCTGTGCCATTGCCTAAATGACTGTGTTTAGCACCATATACCAAGTAAATGTCCATCCCAATCAGCATCCAAACCAGTAAACGAATCCAGGTATCCATTGGTAAAAATACCATCATAAATAAGCAAACAAAAATACCTAAGATAGGCACTAAAGGCACAAGGGGTGTTTTAAACGCTCTTGGTAACTCCGGCATTTTTTTACGCATTACCCACACACCAATACATACCAGTATAAATGCAAACAAGGTTCCAATACTTGTCATTTCGCCTACTACACGTGCAGGTACAAATGCTGCAAACAAACTTACAAATCCCATAAACAATAAATTGCTTTTAGCAGGTGTTTGTGTTTTGGGATTTACAGTAGAAAATATTTTCGGTATTAATCCATCTTTACTCATGCTGAAGAATACACGGCTTTGTCCCATCAGCATCACCAAAATTACAGATGCATAACCTGCAAGAATAGCTACTACAATGGCACGGTTCAACCAGGGATAATCAGGTGTAACTACACCAGCAGAATTTGCAGTGCCCATGTGATCAATAGCAATGGCAACCGGAGCAATACCATCTTTACCTGCAAAAGATGTATAGCTTGTAACACCTGTCATAACATGCGCAAATAAAATGTACAATACGGTACAAATAGCCAACGAGCCTAAAATACCCCACGGCATATCCCGCTTGGGATTTTTGGCTTCCTGTGCTGCTGTACTTACTGCATCAAAACCAATATAAGCAAAGAAGACTATAGCTGCTGCACGAATGATACCACTGAAACCAAAGTTTCCAAAAGTTCCACTGTTATCCGGTATATAAGGATGGTAATTGTCATTGTTGATATATTTCCATCCCAGGATAATAAATACAAATACCACAGTAATTTTTAAGCCAACAATAAAGGCATTTACAGTTGCACTTTCTTTAGTTCCCTTCATTAATAACAGACTCATTAATACAATTATGAAAACTGCAGGTAAATTAATAATACCACCGTCCCATGGCCCTACGGTAAGGCTTTCGGGTAAATGAACACCAAAGCCATCCAGAAATTTTACGAGATAACGGCTCCAACTTATACCAACGGTGGCTGCACCAACGGCATATTCCAGTACCAGATCCCATCCAATTATCCAGGCAATAAATTCACCCATGGTTGCATATGAATAGGTATATGCACTACCTGCTACCGGAATCATGGATGCAAATTCTGCATAGCATAAACCTGCAAATAGGCAACCCAGGGCAGCTACTACAAATGAAATGGTGATGGCAGGTCCGGCATGATTGGCTGCCGCCATACCTGTAATAGAAAATAATCCTGCGCCAATGATAGCACCGATTCCCAATGCAATTAAACCGCCGGCGCCAAGGGTTCTTTTTAAGGTATGGCTGCCTGTTTCGGATGCCTCATTCATTAAAGCAGCCATTGGTTTTCTTACGAATAAACTCATGTCAGTTTGGTTTTTGTTTAATTTAATAAACTGAAAAATAAGCAATAAATTCTTAAATAAACAACCATTAATACTTTTTGTGCGCTGTTTGTAGATAACAGCTTTTTAATATTATATTGCAGCATTAATTGATTATTATGGAAATAGCCCATCAGCCAACAAAAAAAAGCAGGCTCACATTATATATTTTGATTGCTATGGTACTTGGTATTGTGGCTGGATATTTTATAAATCAAAATCAAGCAGGAAACAAAATTGGGTACTCGCCAGCTAAAGATTTTATAGGCATGGATTCAATTGGAATTAATATTTCTGGTATTCAATCTTTTCAAAACATATTTGTAGTTAAAGATTCTGCTTCGTATAAAAAAGTTAAAGACAGTATTTCAAAAGAAACATGGTTGGTTGTTTCAAACTCTAGTAAGTCATATGTTCCCAATCAACTATCGACAGATACAAAAATAAATAAAATTTCAGTTGCTCCGGCTCATGGTAATGCTTCTATTACAGCATTGAATGAAATAGCAGATTTATTAAAACTACTCACCACTATTTTTTTACGCATGGTGCAAATGATTATTGCACCCATTGTTTTTGCCACGCTGGTGGTGGGCATCGCACGGCTGGGCGATATGAAAACCGTTGGCCGTGTTGGTGGTAAAGCCATGCTTTGGTTTATTACAGCCTCTCTAATTTCGCTGGGGCTGGGTTTAATACTGGTTAATATTTTTAAACCGGGCGTGGGTGCAGATATTACCCATACGGATATGGCGGCAGTAAATGATCTGTTGGAAAAATCGAAAGGATTTTCTTTACAAAAATTTGTGGAGCATGTAGTGCCCCGCAGTGTTATAGAAGCGATGGCCACCAATGAAATTTTACAACTGGTAGTGTTTTCGGTTTTCTTTGGTGTGGCATTAACTGCCATTGGCAAAAAAGGAGAACCGATTGTTAATGCATTGGATTCGCTGGCGCATGTAGTTTTAAAAATGGTTACCTATGTTATGTACCTGGCGCCTTTGGGTGTGTTTGGTGCCATGGCTGCTGCTATTGCAAAAAACGGTTTAGGCATATTGGTAACTTTTGGAAAATATGTAGGCGAATTTTATTTTGGCCTCGCCATACTTTGGGCAATCTTATTATTGGTTGGTTATTTATTTTTGAAAAAAAGATTACCGGTTTTGCTTCGCAGAATTGCATCGCCTATGTCAATTGCATTCAGCACGGCCAGCAGCGAAGCTGTTTATCCAAAATTAGTTGAGGAAATGGAACGCTTTGGATGCAATAATAAAATTGTAAGTTTTGTTTTGCCGCTGGGTTATTCTTTTAATTTAGATGGCAGTATGATGTATATGACTTTTGCAAGTATGTTTATTGCACAGGCATTCAATATAACCTCAATTACCGGTGATGTTGGCCAGCAAATAATTATGCTGCTGGTATTTTTGGTAACCAGCAAAGGTATTGCAGGTGTGCCAAGGGCCTCGCTGGTAGTGGTTTTGGCAACCGGTGCCATGTTTGGGCTACCGCCCGAAGGTGTGGGTTTAATTTTAGCTATTGATGTATTTTGCGATATGGGCCGCACCATGACCAACGTTTTAGGAAATGCTTTGGCAACTGCTGCAGTAAGTAAGTGGGAAGGGCAATTGGAACATTCATAATTTTTTAAACTATCTGATGTTAGATTTTATTTTCCTCGATTTTCACTGGACACAACTTTTACAACCGCAATGGTATATTGATAACGGTGGTTTATGGTTTGTACTGCTTATTATTTTTGCCGAAACCGGTTTGTTTGCCGGTTTTTTTTTACCCGGCGATTCATTGCTTTTTGTTGCAGGCATTTATGCACATGAAATGAATGAAAAAACACATGAGCCCGGACTTGGCTATCATTTTTTAAAATATTTTGGCTTAGATAATAACCATAGCTACTGGCTCGATTTATTTGTGTTGGTACTGTTGATATCATTAGCCGGTATTTTAGGTAATGCCTTAGGTTACTGGTTTGGTAAAAAATTTGGCCATGGAATGTATAGTTGGCGAGATAGGTGGTTCTTTAAGAAACGTTACCTGCACGAGGCACACGATTTTTATCAAAAGCATGGTGGCGGTGCCATTGTGTTTGCAAGGTTTGTACCCATCATCCGCACTTTTGCTCCATTAATTGCAGGTATTGTTGAAATGGATAAACGCAAATTTACTTTTTACAATATTGTTGGTTGTTTAGCCTGGGTAAGCTCTATGATACTCGGAGGTTTCTTTTTACAAAAATGGTTGCTGGCATCTTATGATTTTGATTTGAAGGAACACCTGGAAATTATCGTAATTGGAATTGTATTGGTTACTACCGCACCCATTTTTATTAAATTATTTTTTGGCAAAAAGAAAAAGGTTGATGATACAATCGCAAAATAAGCCTGCTTCCATCTTTAACATTGCTGTTGTGGTAGCCGCTCTTGGTTACTTTGTAGATATTTATGATCTGCTGCTGTTTACCATCGTAAAAAAATCAAGTGTATTGGCCGTTGGTGCTACTGATGCAAGTTTATTGGTTGACAGCACAAAAATAATTAACTGGCAAATGGGCGGCTTGTTATTGGGTGGTATTATTTGGGGTGTATTAGGAGATAAAAAAGGAAGATTGTCGGTATTATTTGGTTCTATCATTTTATATTCTGTCGCAAATTTTATTACAGGGTTTATTCAAACCGTTGACCAGTATGCCTGGTGCAGGTTTGTTGCAGGGCTTGGCTTGGCAGGAGAGTTGGGAGCTGGCATCACATTGGTAAGTGAACTATTGCCCAAAAATAAAAGAGGCATTGGCACTTCCTTAGTTGCAGGTATTGGATTATTTGGAGCAGTAGCGGCTTATTATACCTATCAATGGACCGGGCACGACTGGAGGCTTTGCTACAAAATAGGTGGTAGTTTGGGGGTTCTATTATTGTTTCTAAGAATCAGTGTTGCTGAATCGGGCATGTTTAAACAGGTTAAGGAAGCTGGTGTGCAACGTGGAAACTTCCTGATGTTTTTTAATGATTCAAAAAGATTTAAGAAATATATTCTGGCAATTTTAATTGGATTACCAACCTGGTATGTGGTTGGTATTTTAATAAACCAGAGCGACCGGTTTGGCAAAGCAATGTTTGGGAGTACAACAATTGATTCGGGCCGCTCCATTATGTTTGCCTATACCGCCATTGCCATCGGTGATATTTTAATTGGCCTTGTGAGCCAGTATTTTAAAAGCCGGAAAAAAGCATTGCTTATGTTTTATTCACTCTGTGTATTAGCGCTGGTACTGTTTTTCAGCGGGTTTAATAATTCAGATACCAGGATGTATATTATTTGTGTAATACTTGGTTTTGGTAATGGTTATTGGGCAATTTTTGTAACCATGGGAGCAGAGCAGTTTGGTACAAACTTAAGAGCAACTGCTGCAACAACTATTCCTAATATGGTAAGGGGTGCTTTACCTTTAATTAACCTGATGTTTTTAGATCTGTTTCAAAAAAGCTGGAAATGGTCATTGATTGATGCCGGCATTGTTACAGGTATTATTGTAATGGTTATAACATTCGTTGCATTTTATTTTACTGAAGAAACTTTTCATAAAGATCTTAACTACACTGAAGGAGAAGAAATGTTTCCTTAATAAAAAAATCACATTGGCTAAATTTCTCATCATACGTTTTTCCTCCATCGGCGATATTGTTTTAACAACGCCGCTGATCCGGTGCCTGCGCAAAAAATATCCCGATGATGAAATTCATTTTTTAACCAAGCAATCTTTTAAAAATATTGTTACCCACAATCCCTACATCAGCAAAATACATACGCTGGGCGATAGTTTTGAGCTGATGTTGCACGAATTGGCAACTGAAGAATATGATTACATAATTGACCTGCACCACAACCTGCGTACCCTCAGGATAAAAAAGCATTTGAAAAATGTAAAATCTTTTTCGTTTAATAAGCTAAATGTAGAAAAATTTATACTTACCAATTTTAAAATAGATACACTTCCCAAAAAACATATTGTTGATCGCAATTTTGAATGCATCAAATCATTAGGTGTAAAAAATGATGATCTTGGGCTTGATTATTTTATTCCGGATTTTGACAGGGTTAAGGAAAGCGATTTGCCCACTGCACACTCAGCAGGTTTTATTGCAGTGGTAATTGGCGCAGCACTGGCAACAAAAAAACTACCCTTGCATAAATTAAAAGAGCTTTGTGCAGCCATCAATCATCCCATTATTTTATTAGGTGGTAAAGAAGATTATGAAGATGGAAAAGCAATTGCTTTGGTTGATGAAATAAAAATTTACAATGCCTGCGGTAAATTTAACCTGAACGAATCGGCTGATATTGTAAAGAAAGCTAAACTCGTTATTACCCACGATACAGGCCTGATGCACATTGCAGCGGCTCTGCAAAAACCAATTATTTCTGTTTGGGGCAATACAGTGCCGGCTTTTGGCATGTATCCCTATTACGGTAAACAATCTAATTTGCAATATGATGTGGTAGAAACAGAAAAGCTCTGGTGCAGGCCCTGCAGTAAAATTGGCTATAAAAAATGTCCCAAAGGGCATTTTAAGTGCATGGAAAAAATTGATGTTAATGATATTGTAAATCTTATCAATATCCGCCTGCGCAAATAATAAAAGTTGTTTTTTTGGGTTTCCATTTAATTCGTATGATTAAAAATATCCTGCTACTTTTTTTTATCCTTTCAGTTTTTACATCAAAAGCTCAAACTCTTGTTAATATAAACTGGCAAACTGTGGAACCAGGTAATGCCAGTGATAATATTTATTACGATATTCATCATAAACTCAGCTGGCCGGATTTTAAAGGACAGCCTGATGCTTCAAGTGCTGCTGCCGCTGTAACTGAATCTGGCTTTGGTTATAAACTTTCCATGTCATCCAGCAGAGGCAAAACCGCCATCAATATTATTGTTTACTGTTACTTTGATAAAAATAAATCGTGGGTTAAAAAAAGGATGAATACAGATTACGCCTTATTACATGAACAGCATCATTTTGATGTTACTTATATTAACGCTTTGTTGTTTGTGCAAAAACTTAAAGCTGCAAAATTTAATAAATCAAACTGCAGTACATTATCTGCAAAAATACACGATGATTGTTTTAAGGCACTTAATAAAATGCAGAATGAATATGATGGTGAAACATCAAACGGAAGAAAACCGGCAGTGCAGGCTGCCTGGAACAAAAAAATTGATCAGCAACTGGCAACCCTTATCATAAATTAACAATCAGCACCGGTATTTTTAATTCGTGCCTTACGGTATTCACCGTTTCTCCATAAATAAAATCTTTTATTGCGGTGTGCCCGTGGGCGC
>JANMBZ010000010.1:0-8004 GCA_031360765.1 Chitinophagaceae bacterium | reverse complement strand
GAAAGAAATATATGAACCGGTTTTAACAGAACTGGAAAAGTACAGCATCCACTTTACTGAATCTATGCCATAAACATAATTTTGTTATACGTATAGAAATTATATCTTTGTCGTAAAGAAAAATCATGGATGCAAAAATCACTTTAAGCTTTAACAAATCTGTTATAGAAAAAGCCAAGGAATATGCAGATAAAAACAATGTAAGCCTCTCCCGGCTTACCGAATTTTTATTGCGTAAAGTTACCAGCAACAGTTATCAGTCTCTTGAAGATTTGCCCATTTCTGATTGGGTTAGTATAGTTGCCGAAGGCGAAGTAGAATATCAAACCAAAACAAAAAAAAATAAAGATTTAAAAGCCGAGTATTTTAAAAGTAAAAAATGAGGATATTTTTAGATGCAAATATTCTCGTTTCGGTACTTAATAAGGAATATCCATTGTTTACCTATGCAGCACGTATTGTAAGCCTGGTAGATAATAAAAAATTTACTGTTTACACTTCGCCAGTTTGCCTTGCCATTGCTTTTTATTTTGCTGAAAAGAAAAGCGGAACCAGGATGGCAAAACAAAAAATTAAATTACTCTCCCAAAAGATAGCCATTACCGATGTTGGTAAAAAGGAAGTATTGCTTGCATTAGAGAACACACAGGTAAACGACTTTGAAGATGGTATTGAATATTATGCTGCTGCAAATAATAAATGCGATGTGATTATAACAGAAGATACCGGTGATTTTTATTTTGCCGATATTAAAGTATGCAAAGCGCAGGATTTTTTGATGGAGTATTTATTTTAAAACTATTTTGCACAACCACTTATTGATGAAATATTCCCCTTTCGGCATCTAAAATCAAATTATCCCGGTTAGCAATAATCAGATTTTTTATCTGGTTAACCTTTACCCAATAAATGATCCAGCAAATTATAAAACCAATATTGGCAAACACGCTTAAAAATGGAATAAATGTGCAGATGCGTAATAAATTTTTTGCAGAGCCGATACCTTTGGTAGGTTTTAATTCGGTAGTAGGTATATTAAGCCGGTAACACTCAAGTTGAAATGAATCTGCAATTTTATTTACCACAATAAACATCCACACAAAATTAAAAAGCGGAATTAATGAAAGCCACACCTGGCCCGGAGGCATTTGCCTGTTTTCTGCACTCACGGCTTCCAATGCCTTTTGTAAAGTGATGAGGTATAAAATAGTTGGAATGAGAAGTAATACCAGCATAACTAATACCAATAATGCTGACGATCCGTAATTATTAAAGTTGTACATAAAGCAATACCTGGATTATAAATGAAACTACAATTAATTATCCCGTAAAATACGGCTTAATTCCTGCACTCCTGTTGTTGCCGGCATTTCAATAATATGCAGGTTATTCATTTTTTGTGTTGCCGGTATTTTTTTATCAATAATAAATTTGGGCAAATATGGTGGTGCATAGTACAAGAGCGACGCTGCCGGATAAACCTGTAATGAAGTACCAACAACCACAAAATAATCGCAATCATGCAAGAGTGCTGCCGCACTCTCCATCATGGGTACTGCTTCGCCAAACCAAACTATATGGGGCCGCAGTTGGGCACCATCGGGTGCTACATCTCCTAAATTTATATCTCCTTTAATTTCAAAAATAGTTTCTTCATCTGCTATACTTTTCATTTTAAAAATTTCACCATGCAGGTGTAAAACTTTTGTGGAGCCTGCTCTTTCATGCAAATCATCAATATTTTGAGTAACAATAGTTACATCAAAATCTTGTTCCAACTCTGCCAAACCAATATGGGCTGCATTGGGTTTTGCGGCTGCAACATCTTTTCGCCTGTCGTTATAAAAATCTAAAACAAGTTTGGGGTTTTTATTCCACCCATCGGGTGAAGCTACCTCATATACATCATACCCGTTCCACAAGCCATCACTGTCTCTAAAGGTTTTGAGGCCGCTTTCGGCACTAATGCCGGCACCGGTTAGTACAACAATATATTTTTTATTTTTCATTGATGTTTTTCTTACCTAAAATTAATTTCCCAACTACAGTTTTCAGTCGTAATTGTTTTGTGTCATCTTTTTTGGCATTGATAATCCATTCCACATATTCTCTTTTGTGGGTAAATGCAAGGCTTTCAAAAAAAGCGGCAGCCTGTTTATTGGTATTAAATAATTGTAGTAGTTCAGCAGGTGCAACAACTGTGCGTTTTTTGTAATCTACGCCGGGTGCAGGATTTGTGCTTGAGAAGCCATCTTTTTTTTTATGCCAGCATCATGTTTTTTAAAGCGTGCGGCACTCCAAACGTTATCCAGCGCAATCATACGAACGGCTTCAAAGCCATAATCTGATACAAAATCCCAGTTTTTATCTCGGCACAGATCGCTGGCAATTTTTGAGGTAAGCTTTGGGTACGCAATCCAGAATTTGGCATCGGTTGCTAAAACAGGAATAACATCTTTGAGTATATCAACCAATTGCCGCTGGCTAACGGCAAAAACCAACGCAAAATCAATTTTACGGGTTTTTAAAAGTGGCGTAACGCTTTTAGAAAAAGTTAGTTTTATAAATTGTTTTTCTACCGAAGATGGCAGTCCCTGTATCAACAAATTTTTCTCATCCTGCAGTTGCAGTTTTTCAAGTAGTGTTTCAGCAATCATAACAAGTTGGCAATTAACAATTAAAAAAGAAGCAAAAAGAAATTCGTAAAAATTCGTCCATTAGCAAAGGCTAAGGTTTTTGCAAATACTAAAGTCAGTTTTGTACTGTTAGTTACAGTTCTCAGGCTGTTTTGGACTGTAAAGTTAAACAATATACACGACAGAAAAAAGGTTGGAGCAAAAAAAACTCCATATAAAATGGAGTTTTTTTAAAAATTATATAGCACTATTATCTGCCTACCGGCTTATAATAAGTTAATGCTTCTGGCATGAATTCTTTTAAACGTGCAATACGGTTTTCATCTGCCGGATGGGTTGATAAAAATTCTGGTGGCTTTTGGCCATTGGAAGCTGCTGCCATGCGCTGCCAGAAAGGAATTGCCTCATTGGGATTATATCCGGCCATGGCCGCAAAATTTAACCCAAAATGATCTGCTTCATACTCCTGATTGCGTGAATTGGGCAACAGTACTGCAATTTGAGCACCAGGTGCAAAAATGTTATTAAACAGGTCGTTATACTTGGGATTATTAGCCGTGGCAATATTGCCAACAATTTCCAATCCCTGTGCAAGTGCACCCTGGCTCATACGCTCGTTACCATGGTGTGCTACGGCATGTGTAATTTCGTGCCCCATTACTACTGCCAGCGCAGCTTCATTTTGTGTAATACCTAACAGGCCGGTATAAACAACTACTTTACCACCGGGCATACACCAGGCATTTACATCTTTTGAATCTACCAGGTTAAATTCCCATTTGTATCCGTTAAGTTCGCTTGCCAAACCCTTTTGGGTATAGTATTCGGTAATAGCCCTGGAAATTCTGCCACCAACCCGCTTAACCATTTCAGCATCTTTATTTGAGCCGCTGTTTACCACTTTATTTTGCGATAAAAAAGATTGATACTCAGTTAAAGCCTGCTGTTGCAATGTTGCCTCACCAAATAAAGCAAGTTGTTTACGGCCCGTAACTGCATTGGTAGAACAGGCCATAACAATTGACACTGTTGTAATAAATAGAAGAATTTTTTTCATTTTGTTTGAGTTTTATAGACTAGCCTAATCAATTGGCGTACCAATATTTTTTTTTGCATTAATTATACAAAAAAAATATAGTTAATAATGTGAGGTGAGGAGGTGGTAACTATAGAAATTAATCCTGATTCCGACGTGATTTTCTTCGGTCCCTATGCTTTAGAATGGGGATGCGGCTTTCGACACCACGTAAAATGCGGCCTATGTTTTTTTGATGGGTTACAACCACCAACACCGCTACTATTAAAGCAAATACACGGTACAAAACTTCATGTTCGTTCCATATCCACAGTACACAAATGGGGAGTGATAAAGCAGCTAAAATTGAACTTAAAGAAACATACCTGGTTAAAAAAAGTACCAACACAAAAATACCGATACAGCTTAAAGCAATTACCGGTTGTATTGCTAAAACCATTCCCAGTAAAGTGGCAACACCTTTGCCCCCGCGGAAATTAGCAAAAATGGGGAAAACATGTCCCAACACTGCTGCTGTGCCCAGGCCAAGCATCAGGTTTGTACGCTCCAACTCATGACTGATATAGAAAGGAAGAGAATTATAAAGCATTACTGCAGTTAACCCTTTTAAAATATCTATTACCATTACCATGGTACCGTAGCGTGAACCTAAAACCCTGAAAGTGTTGGTAGCGCCCATGTTGCCGCTGCCGTAGTCACGAATGTCGATTCCAAAATAACGTTTGCTTACAAGTAATGCTGTGGGGATTGAACCAATTAAATAGGATATAATAATGAGAACCAGTTCTTTCATTTGTTTCCTTTGCTTGAGTTGAGTAGATAAAGATACTGATAATATCGCTTTATGGTTCAAAAAATATGATCGAAAACGATTGTGTTAACAAATCTGTGTATAAGAAATATGTTAAAAGTTATTCTACCGAAGCTAATATACAGATCCACTCCAGCTTTTGAATTGTTTTGATTGGATGAATACCATTTTGGGTTAAAGCGTTTACCATTTCGGCTTCGTCCGCTTTAATAAAGCCACTTAAAAGAATTTGTGTACCTCTTTTACTTACCTGTTTTATTGCAGCTATGTTTGCAAGAATTACATTCAGGTTTATGTTGGCCAGCATAATATCATAAACATTATTGGCAGCAATTGTTTCCGCTTGTATAAGGTTTATTTTTGTACAATTATTTGCGCCTGCATTTTCAATTGAGTTTTCAATACTCCACTCATCGTAATCAATGGCATCTATCTTTATTGCACCCATTTTTTCGGCCAGGATGGCTAAAACGGCTGTACCGGTTCCAAAATCAACAACTGTTTTTCCGGCAAAATCCAATGCTTCCATTTGTTGAATCATCATGTAGGTGGTTGCATGATGGCCGGTGCCAAAACTCATCTTTGGGGTGATGATAATTTCGTGTTTTACATTTTTTATTGGCTGATGAAAATATGCCCTAATGCCAACGAAATCATTTACAAGTATAGGTTCAAAGCTGCTCTCCCACTGGGCGTTCCAGTTTTGTTGAGGTATAATTGAAGAAGTGTAAGTGAGATTTAAAGGATTTATAACTTCATCTAAAGCTCTTTGGTCAAATTCGTTTTCTTTAATAAAAGCCTTTAGGGTTGTATCTGTTTCTTCAAACGATTCAAAACCTGCATTGGCAAGTAATGCAATTAATAATTCGTTCTTTTCATTATCGGTATCATTAATCTGCACTTGTATGTAATTCATGAGGCTAAGGTATTGGTTTTCTGGCAGGCCGGTTTTGAAACTGTAATGTAAAGCCTTAGGTTGCTACAAAGAAAAAAGTGGGCGGAGGAGATTTATTATTTTTGTTTTAGGTAGCAAAAGCATTAAAATGGTTAATGCCTCGGCTGTTGGCGGGACGCCAAACAGCGGCGTTAGGATACCTGATGGCTGTAGTACATTCAAAAGACAGCTTTAAGTAACTAAACGATTTATAATCCACTGTCTCCATGTAATCCCATTCTCGTAAGTACATACATTGCCCCAAACCCTCGGATGAGTGCCTCTGAAAATTTTTCTATTATCTTGGATTACTCCATTATTGAGATTGTCCATTTTAATAAAACAGTCATAAGCTTTGGCACTTGTGAAAATGATTTTTCGAAAGTTGACAGTTTTTAAAATATGATCTAAAGTGTCATAAGCAACTATTATATCTTTTTCACAAACTTTGATTGTTGCGGCAGATTTAAATGAAGGTCGTTGGAAATAATTATAGATGCCTACATAATCCAAAGGAGAATCACTATTATTATCTTTTAGTTTGAGACCTTCCTTTACTACTGACGATAGCTTTCGGTAAATACTTTTTCCTTTTGCTAATTTTTTATCATCGCTCTCTGAATCCTTTATTATTTGCCGTGTGTTTAAATATGCTTTGAAATTTTTTGTAAGACCATCTTCCTTTATGTTATAAAAAAGCTCTGGTGCTTCAAGTCTAAGATTGTCTTTATCGTGTTGGTCTTTAAAAAAAGAGGTATCTATATAATGACTTTCCATAATAAATAGTACACTATCAGACTCAATTAATTTATTGCCGATATGGGGCAGTAGAAAATGACGGTTACTAAATCCTTCAAAATTGCAAAGTTGATCATCATACTTGGTTATAATTGATAGTTGACTCTTCATTATTTTTTATGATTTTCCTGCCAGTATTTAAGAATTTCTTTTTTATCATTCTGTGCTCTTGAAGACCAGATTATTTGCTTAGCCATTCGTCTATTTCTTTGTTAGATTGTTCATCAGTTAAATACTCGCCGTTAATAATTTGTTTCTTCCCTTCCGCAATTGCTTCCTTCTGTTTATCATTTAGTATGTAAACATCAGGTTCTTCAATCTCTACATCAAGAAGCCTGGATGCTTCTTCCAGTAATCTGTTGTAATCGGTTAATTGAATCTTTTCAATTAAAAGTTTTCTCAATTCTGTAGTTGACATAATGATTGTGTTTATTCAAATTTAAGAAAATTCCGGTTGTTTTGTTTGATTAAGAATCACCCGGGATTATTGAGTTGCTTTGTTATCTCTTTCAACTTTTTGTAAGGAATAGTTGCCATGGTTTCTTTCATATCTGTCATACTATCCTGCTGGGGCAGATTAAATAAAGGATGATCTTTTGAATATTGCTGGTCTTTATCGGGTGCCCACAAAAGCAGGTCGTTGGGTTCGCAAACTAAAATTCTGCATAGCAGTTCAATATGATCGAGCCTGAAAGAACGGGTGCTGCTGTCTATAATTGTGGTGGCTGAGCGTGGCGAAATGCCAGCCTTTACCAGAAAGGAGAAGGGCTTTTCAATTCCCCGGGCCTTAAAAATGGGTGTTAAATTAAGTGATAACATAATTATGGTATTGGTATGTGATAAAATTACATATAATATTAACATTCAAGAAATAATTTTTATTCATAAAGGATTATAATTCGCTCATTCGTGATTTTCAGGTACACATTTGGGATTAGCCATCGCTCATGTGTGATTTTCAGGCGTTTGTTTTGGATTTGCGGTCGCTTATTCGTGATTTTCAGGTGTACATATAAGATTTGCGGTTGCTTACTTGTGATTTTCAGGCGTGCATACAGGATTTTCGGTCGCTCATTTGTGATTTTCTATAACTCATATGTGATTTTCTGTCGCTCATTCGGGATTTTGCGGTGCCTATTTTGAAATTGATTTTGACCATTGTTTATAAACTATAATGTACGGCGTGACAATAGTAACAATGGCCTATAATGGTTAACGCTTCGGCTGTTGGCGGGACGCCGAACAGCGGCGTTAGGAATGGTTGATGTTTTTTGGGTTTGGCAGTAACGCCAACAAAGGTAAAAAGGCAAAAAATGTACGGCGTGACAATGCTTATTTCCCTAAAACATAAAATGGTTAACGCTTCGGCTGTTGGCGGGACGCCGAACAGCGGCGTTGGGATTGGTTGATGTTTTTTGGGTTTGGCAGTAACGCCAACAAAGGTAAAGATAAGCCAACGAAGGCGAAAAGGTCAAAAACACTAAAATGGTTAACGCTTCGGCTGTTGGCGGGACGCCGAACAGCGGCGTTGGAATAGGTTGATGTTTTTGAGGTTTAGCAGTTATGCCAACAAAGGCTGAGGCGAAAGTATCAACCTATATTTTTTTAAAACTTAATGCTATCAACAACAATGCTACGCCAACAATTATTTATTGGTACGATGGCAGTATCATGATATTGTATTCTTACAGAAACAGGATTATTGGTAATAATTGCATACGGTGGTAAAATTGTGGAATGATAAGCTATGTTATTACTATCCTCCCGAACCATGACCCATCCCCCTCCC
>JANMBZ010000008.1:0-2331 GCA_031360765.1 Chitinophagaceae bacterium | reverse complement strand
TTGGATCTGGATTCCCAGTAAATCGGGTGTTTCCGCTAAAAATTCAACTTTACCGAAATTGAAACGTTTAGCAGCGGGTGTTTTTGTTGCAGACATATTGTAATTAAGACGTTTAAGTGTGCAGAAGATCCTTTATTTCAGAGCTGTGGAACAACTTGCGCCACTGCCCCTAAATTAAAGGAGGGCAAAGGTAAGGGATAATTTTGGATTTTAGATTTGCGATTTACGATTTTTTGAGGATTTGGAAGGGTTTTTGTGGATAACGGGGGAATTTAATTTTAATGAATGTAAAATACACTATTGTTATTGAGTTCTTAATTTCTCCAGTTTCTTAAAATATTCTTTAAATAAACAGGTGTAGCAACTTGATGTATTTTTATAATAATAAATTTTTCCGGTTTTACGATCAGACATTGTCATTTGATACTCAGTTTCAGGACTTACTCTACCACCCGCACTGAAATATCCGGAATTAAACTTATCAAAAACCATTACAAAAAAACGTGCTTTACTGGTATCTGCCGGGCTTAAACCCTCCCCTGCTTCTAACAACCTGTAATCGCCTTTATATTCTTTTTCAATGTCTTTCTCCAAATATTTATTTACATTTTTTTTTGATCCTTTAAACACAACTAAGATTGTATTAGTGTTTGTAAAAGCGGGGGCAATTTCTTCACTGGCATAGCTAAGTTTAACAATGTTATCAATCTGGGCTTGTGTCATTTTCTGGCTAAATCCGTTATAATGCACTAAAATAAGTAGAGCTATAATTAGTTTTTTCATAAGGTACAAAAATAAGGCATTTGAGTAATTTAGATAAGATAAAATCGAAAGAATGTTTTTTGATTACATAAATTGATCTATGTAAAAAATATAAAAACGTATTCTTACTGCAGGGCTGCCTTAAGAAGGTTATTTAAGTTTTATTTGCGCCAGATACAAATACCCTGCATGTAGTGCTCCTATTTTTAAATCTAACATCAACCGGTCCCACAACATCATATTCTTCTCTTTGTCCATTGGCTAATTCAGCCACCCGTCTTTCTATAAATGGTAACTGCAACTGTGCCTGTATATTTTCATTGATGCATAAATTTAATGCACCACTATCTACCAGCATATTTAAATGCATACGTTTTACTTCATCTTCGCCAATAATAAATTTTCTTACATACGCCAGGTCCTCGGCATTTATCAGTTCAATATCTGCATAGGTTAATCCCATAATATCTTTTTACAAAAACGAAGTTACTTTAATTTTTAAAAACAAACTGGAGGTCACAATTTGTGACCTCCAGTTACATGAAAATACATTTTCGGGTTTAACTCCCCAACTTATACAAAGCAGTAAAACCTGTACTGTTGTTTTGAAAATTAGGAAATAAAGAAAGTTTTGCCATATTCTTATTTCTGGTTTTATTTTTATGCAAAGTTGGCACTAATATACCTGAAAGTGTTCCAAAAGCTACGCCTGCCAACAAATCTGTTTTAAAATGGTAGCCTGCTTTAAAGCGCAGGTAAGCGGTTGTGGCCGTTAAACCACCTGCTACTGTGTATAAAGCCCATTTGTATTTCATATTGGGATGATAATCTGTATAAACTTTGGCCATGAAAAAGGTAGAAGTTGCAACAAGAGAAGGGTGCCCACCGGGAAATGAATTTTTGTTGCCTCCGCTTGTTCTTACACCCATGGGTACATTTGGGTTATAGGTAATTGGCCGGTACCGGTTTGCAAGCATAGCACTACCTGTATAAAAAACACCGGTAATTCCCAAAGCTTCTACATATAATAAACCTACACTCAGTGCATTTTTTCGTATGTTTTTATCAAGCATCAAAAAAAGAGGTAAAGGCATACTTCCATAAAAAAACAGGTCGCTGGTATTTTTTGCATTTTCAGAATAATTTTCTGTTACGGGCCTGTCGAACCTGTTAATATCATTTTTATTTAATAATAATACAGTTGCTGCTGAAATGCTATCCCGTCCATAAATAATCCTGAACCCATTTACAGAGAAGCCTGCGGCTACCACCGTAAGGGGAATATCAATCCAGGGTTTAATGTTGTACATGTGTTCACGCTTACTCTTCTGTTTTATTTTTTGCGTAGAATCTGTGTATTGGGCAAATAGTTGTGATGATGTAATTAATAAAGTAAAAATCAGCGTGAAAATTCTTCCCATAAATAGTGTTTATTTTGGGGAGGTCAAATTTTATACCATTTGTTAAAAAGATTGCAATTATATAACATAGTCTGCTATCTAATAATAATTTCAGAAAGTTGGTGCATAAAAAATGCCGGTTCGCTTGAAACGAACCGACATTTAAATT
>JANMBZ010000215.1:0-9418 GCA_031360765.1 Chitinophagaceae bacterium | reverse complement strand
TTATAATCCACCATGTCTCCCGTAGCAGAATCAAGAAAAAATTTTTCGCCCTTTTCAGTTTCCTGTATTATATGGCCATCCTTGTCCACTCCCAGCACTTTAATATTGGGAATCAGTTTTTCCAGTTTAAATAAAATATTTGAATTGGCAGGTTTACCATTGTTCTTAAGGGTAGCTTCTTTTATAATATACCCCCAATCTTTACCTTTTATACAACAATCCAATTTGGCAAAATCTTCCTTTCTAACTGCAATAATATCTCCGGTATTGTTGTTAAGAATAAACAGTTCGCCCTTACCATTTTTAAAAACAGGTTCGCCTTTCATAACAGCCACAAGTGACATTTTTTGCTGCGCAAGTTTTTCCGTACTTATTTTTAAAAAATAATCGGCAGTTCTGCTGTTACCAGGCTTTTGGGGAACAGTTTCCGTCTTTACTGTTTGTGCATGTATCACATTTGGTAAACTATGTAATGCTAATAATGTTGCTGTAGCAAACACCGCTTGCTGGGTAAAATTTTTTTTATTATTTTTCATGTTTTTAATTTTTGATGATGATCAATTAATTATTAAAGTTCTTCTGCAGTTTATTGAACCACAGTTACAAGGTAAAAATGCTTTCTTTTGTTCGATGGTTAATGACCCGTGTTCCGATTCAAATCCCATTTTATAGTCAAAGCTTAACTCCTCACCGACAATAATTTCCCTGAGCGCATATATATATGGCACTTCGTTAAAAAAATAAACAATACAATTGGGCAGGCAGCTGTGATTAATAAAGCGGGCATCATTGCCGTCTCTTTCAGCATCTACAACAGTAGTTTTGTCCAAATTCATAATATATGCTGTACTGGTGAGACCATTTAGCATATCGGTTGCTATTTTATTTTTAGCCACCCGCTTGCCTGCATACTCAATTATACGTGCGCCTTTGGGTATAATATTTTTCGCAAATAGCCCTTTGCCATGCACCGGCGAGTTTTTTACAATGGTAAAATCTCTTTCTATTGCTACTGTAATTATACCGTTTTGCATTCTTTAAAACGTTTTTGAATAACTCAATAAAATACTTTGATTGTAATACGGTTTAAACGGGCTCATGGCAAAATCTCCCTTAAGGGTTGCACGGTGGGTGAGGTACAGGTCTTTTACCAGTTTAACCCGGGTAATAAAGAGTCCGTCCATCAAACCATTCTTTGCAATTTTTTCAAAGTAATTGGATGATATGCCTAAACGGTATTGCACATCCAGCCATTTGCGGATCTGCCTGTCGTACCAGAAATTTACCTCGGCACCCAGGCGTTTAAACAGGTTGCGTTTATAATTACCGGCTGCATCCAGGTCGGTTATAAAAATACCTTTAGCAGAGATCTGCTGGTTTTTTACACCGTATAAATTAAATGAGTACGGTGAGAGCGAAATACGCAGGTATTTATTGGGCTGCCATTTTATACCCGGCGATATGGTAACATCATAAGGACTTAAAAACGCCTTCGATTTTCCCAATGTGGTATAATCTTTAAAATACTCACCATCGTAAATGGTAAAGAAAGATGTGGAAGCTTTTGCAATTACATTAAAATTCCATTTTTTGGTTTTGCCAATAGCCAGGCTAAGGTCCTGCAGAAAATTAATATCATCGCTAACCCGCTGCAAATGATCTGTGCTGGTAAAGCCGGGCTTTTGCAATCCAAAAATATAATGCACTTCATTGGTCATGGCAAAGCGGCTGCCCTCTTTACTGTAATTAACACCGGCATCAATGGCGCAGGTACCCGATAAGCTTTTCTTATCGCTGCCAAATGGGTTGTTAAACTCAATGATGCTTTCCACATTCAATCCTACACCCAAAATAAACTTCCAATTTTTTTGAACAGGTATTATTTCCTCTGTAACAGGTTTTGTTATTTTGGTGAAAATTTTATTTTGCACCAGGTTACTATCGTAAAAATTATAGTTAACCGAATCAACCAGGTTTTTAAGAATTTTTGTTTTAAAAACTTTGCTGGCCGAATCTGCAAAAGCATACTCGTACTTATCAGTTGTTAGTTTTAAAATTTTACAACGGATCTGGGTGCTGTCGTTTTTGTATATGATATCCCGCTGGGCAAATGTTTGTATTGAAACTGTTAAAAGGAAAAAATTAAGCAGGCAAATCTTTGCATTTAGCTTCACTTGTTTCATCTGATCGTTATTTGCTTTTTTAAAAAGAGCTGACATCTTTGGAAAGATATCAGCTCTGTATCATTAGTTTTCTTTTATTTCCTGGCGCAATTCTTTTGGCAAATCTTTCTTGTCCACTATTTCTACCTCAGACTTACTAATTTCAGGTTTAAGCACTGTTCCAACAGCAGGCATTGCTCTTGCATTACTGGTACCAATTGAAACGCATTGCGTTTGTCTTAAAAATACGCCACAGCATTTTACGTATTGTGTTATTTTAAAGCACACGTTATTTGGGAAACCGGAATAATTAATTCCGTAAGGAGTTGTACCGGTAGTAATTCCTGTACCCATATATGTAGATAACACACCCGCAGCATTTATGTAACCTCCCCAAACTGTTGATGCATTAAAGCTTGTAAATGGTATGGCTGAGCAAGGAACGGTACAATTAGGATAAGTACCGTTATATTGAATACCCCACCAGTGTTCCATACCAGGAGTTTGCATTACCGGCACTGCATTTATATTTAAAAATCCATTCGCCAACTGCGTCACTGTAATTGTAAAATCGGGTTTACAGTTTTGAGCCCCCGTAACTTTCACAACCTTATTACTGGTTACTTTTTTATTGCCACAGGAAATAGTTAAAGTAATTGTATATGCACCAGGAGTTAAAGGGCCTCCTAATGTAATACATTTAGTCCCCTGTCCTGTAAAAGGAGCTGCGGGTGATACCGACCAGCTAAATGAGGCAGTAGGGCAAGCATCTGTACAAAATTTAGCGCCTCCTCCACAATCTACTGTTACTGGTCCTTCAATATTTGGTTGGGTTGGTAAGTTGTAAAAATCTCCACAACAAAAGCAACCCTGAACATTTGTAGTCCAGCCTGTGGTTTGTGCATTAGATGCAAATGCAACAAAGCATATTGATAATGCTAATAATAATTTTTTCATAATTTTTGTTTTAAGTGTTTGTTTAATAAGTGTTTTAAATTTGTTTTTTGCGTTTTAGCTTTTTGCAGGGTAACAGATAATATTTTAGTGCCATTGCTTTTAAGTAGCAAAAACTTTTACAGCCGCCAGCACCACCAGCACCGCAAATATGATTGCGTACTCCATAACCAGTTGCATGTCTAATTTTTTCATGATGCTGTATTTTAAAAAATGCAGGCATATAATTCATATGCCTGCACGGTATTTTTAATTAATAGAATTTAAATAAGCTGTTACCGTTGCCGCATCGGTTACTACCGGCTTAACGGGAATATTTGCATTGGCTGTAAAAACATTAGCCGGCATTACTTTAAAGATGATCTTACCTGCGCCATCTTTACCAATACAAACCACATCGGCAGTGCTGCCAATAGGTATGCTGCTTGCATAGCTTTCCATATAAGTTGCAAATGGTCTTAATGTAATTACAGATGATATGTTACGGTAAACAAACATTACCTGCACACCGTTTGCACCGGTAATGCCGCTTAAATCGGGTGTTACTTTAATGGTAGTTTTTACACCAGGCTGGTTAGCCAACCCATCGCAGTTAACCCAACGGAATTGTGGCAATTGAAAAACATAACTGTTGCTGCCATTACCAAAAGGATAATAAGATGCAGCCCATGATGAAGGTGCTTTACCGCTGGGTGCTGCCTGGCCTTCAGGTATAAAAAGGCGCAGTGTATCGGGCCTTTCAGGCACCCTGGGCACTTCTACCTTAATTACATTTACCATAGATGGCGTTGGTATAAGCATAGCAGGTGCAGGTTTTAACTCTGCGCCGTCGCTTGCTCTTTTTGCAAGTATATCAACCATGCCACCAGAAACCAGCATATCGGTTTGTGTGGTTGTGCTAAGCCCTTCCAGTATCCATTGTTTTTTTAACAGGGCTTCTTTAACAGTAACCAATACATTACCGGTTGTAATACTGTTATCGGGGTTTGCAAAACAGTTTGGTGGAAATACAATTTTACTGCCACGCTTACAAGTGATGGTACCACCGGTTGCTGCATCAACAGTAAATGTTTGCACGGCATCGGTATTTGCTTTTACAAAGCTGTCGTAGGAGTCATCTACCGCTGGGGTTGTGTCGCTTTTTTTGCAAGCTGATAATACCAGGGTAGTTAATGCAATAATTGTGAGTGTGTTTAAAATCTTTTTCATTTGTTTGTTTTTAGAGTTAATTAATTTCAATGTTAAAAGTATTGTGTTGTTAAAGCCTGCACAACCCGCCCTGTGTAAGTATACACAAGCATTGTGTGTAGGTGGTTTGCTGTTGAGTTAACGGTATATGCAACATAAACCTATAGGGTCTGCTACGCTACTTTACCTGGCGGCAGACACCTATAGGTTTTACAACATCAATCATATTTTATTTCGCCATCGTTGTTGCCATCTTGGCCCATGTAATAGTCTTCATAGTACAACTCTTCTCCTTCTTTATTCATGTACACAATGAATACATGAAACAATCCGGCCTGGCTGCCCAGTAAACTGTTTAACTGGCTGTTTAACAGTATTGGCTGCGTATTGAATTTCAGGTAAGGCGTATCGGCAAAACCGGTCCTGATTATTTGTACCTGCGCCAGGTAAGGGGTATCGGGGTGTACTTTAAAATTCATTTTCACAGGTTGGGTGGCGGCAAATGTACTTGCGGCTGTAAGGGTTAATGTGGCTGCAATTATCATTACAGCTAAACGGTTGATTACATTCTTTTTCATGTTTTTTGCATTTGATTCCCTACGGCTTTTGCCGTTTGGGAAGGGTTTAATAAATTGTTTCAAATGCATCCGGATGCGCTAATTGTACGTACACAGGTATATCACAGTGGCAAAAAAATTGTGACACTGATTCGGAAGTTTTTTAAAAAATATTTTGGAAGAGGCGGGGATTTTGAATTTGAATGAAGAAAAACAGGGTATTTCACTGCGTGAATTGTTTTAGCCACAGATTGCACAGATTTGCACGGATTATAGGCCTGTCATTACGTTCAGGCTGGTATTTTCTTAGATTAATTCAGCTATTTATAATTTAGATTTCTCACTTCGTTCGAAATGACAGAAGCAGTGTTAAGCCGGGTTACGTTGCTGCTGAAAAACTTCGTACACTTCCTGGGGAATGGTAAGTGTAATTTTTGTGCCGGGGTTTGTGGCATACATATTTAATGCAGTTATTGTTAAGGTAATGGGTTCTTTACCCAGTTTACTCAAGATCTCGAGGCGCTCATTTATGAGTTGCATACCCTTGCTGTTGTGTTTGTTGCCACTTTGCAAAGCCTTGCTTTTTTCGATACCAATGCCATTATCTGTAATTACAATCTTTAAACAATTATTTTCGGCTGTTACATCAATGGTTAGCAACCCTTTTGTGTCCAATGGCATCAGGCCATGCAGTACTGCGTTTTCTAAAAATGGCTGCAGCATCATGCTGGGTAGCATCCAGTCCTCATCTTCTGCTTCTTTACTTACAGAAATACTATAGTCAAATTTATCAGTAAAACGCATCTGTTCCAGCTCCAGATAAAGGCGCATGGTTTGCAACTCTTCTTCCAGTGTTACAAAGGATTTTTGCGATGCTTCAAAACTGCGCCTGATTAATGTGGCAAAATTGCTGAGGTATTTATTGGCAAGCTGCCTGTCTTGCTTATTTATATAATGCTGTACGCTGTTGAGGGCATTAAAAATAAAATGCGGATTCATTAAAGAAGTAAATGCCTGTTGTTTAAGCGATGCATAATCTGCCTTTTGCATTTGCAGGGCAAGTTTTTTTTCTTTTGCTTTTTTATTGAAATGATTTATAACGCGGAAGACTAAAAACTGCAATAATAATAAGGCGGGTATCCAGAACCACCATTTCTTGTAAAAAGGTTTTTCTATGGTAAAAGAAAAAATGGATTCAGCCTTACTGATTACCGCATCATTTATTTTTGCCCTTGCAAAAAAGCGATGCGGCCCGCTGCTGATACCGCTAATGTTTATTGCCGGATTACTGGTACTTATCCATACCCCATCATCTAACCGGTATTCATAAATAACCTTATTTGCTTCCTGGTAATATGGAAAACTGAGATAAAAGTTTAAATTATTATCCCGGGGTTGCAAACTGCTGCTGTTGGATATAAAATAATTATCATCGCCGGTTAAACTGCAATTGATGAAAATGTTTCGATAATTGCTGTTGTTAAAAAAAAGATTTTCCTGTAAAACAGCAAGCCCGTTATCGGTGCCAATATAAATTTTCCGGTCTGTTGTATCAAATAAAATACAGTTGGCTGTTTTAGAAGGTAGCCCATCATTGGTATTATAGCGAACCTGCGTGCCATCCTCATTTAGCATAAAAATCCCGTCCCAGGTACTTACCCAAATTCTTTCACGATCATCAATGGTAATATCTGTACAATAATTACTTGCTGTAGTTTGGCCGGTTTTTTTAAAAGTAAATTTTTGGTTTTGGTACAAAAACAGTCCGACATCTGTTGCAATCCATAACCGGTTTTTTTTATCAGTAAAAAATTTAAACACCTGTCGTATATTTCTTTCATCGATGCTGTCTATCCGGGTAAGCATGTCTTTATATATTTGTATAATACCGGCATCGGTGCCCAGCCATAACTTATCTTCAAATGCCGTCATGCAATAACCCTTTCTTGATGCAAAAGATGCCAAATCGTAGGTAATGATTTTTTCAACAGCATTTTGTAAGTGAAACAATTTTTTACCATCCAATAACCAGCAGCTATTACTATTTTGTTGCCAGGCAAAACGTGTATTAAATGCCCTGAAATTCCATTGGCCTGTTTTAAAATCTTTTACTAAGCTTTCTGTAACATTGGTGTTTTTATTGAATGTAAAAGTCTTTTCTATACAAATACCAGTTACCTGATCAGCTACCGGAAAAAGCTGGGTGGTATATTGCAGTCCATTTTCAATTTTAGGCAAATCAATTTTAGTAATTACTTTATTTTTGATTACAGAAATGCCGTTACTAGTTCCAATCAGTAAGCCGCCAGGCTGTTTCAGTAAACGTAAAACCTTATTATTGGTAAGCCCGTCTTTTGTTTCATAATTATAAAAGACCGAATTTTTTTTGAGTAAAATGCCTGCTCCATCTGTGCAAAACCATAAGTTGCCATTGTCATCGGGGAAGAATTCATTTAAAGCCTTACTTTCCATGCCCAGCCTGTCCGACATTTCAAGCAGTTCGTTTTCTGTAAGCCGGTAAATACCTTTATCTAAACCTCTGAACCAGAAATTGCCGTTCTTATCTTCTGTGGCATGATATACAATTAATTTTGGAGGAAAATGAAACTGAAGTTCTTTAAACACAAAATTTTCATCTGATTGGAACAACTTATCATCACATACAGCCAATATGTTTTTTTTTGTGGTGTATATTGCAAATTGTACATTACTATTACGTAAAATATGCTGCCATTGCTGCCCTTTCTTTATAAATAATCCTTTGCTTGTACAAAATGCCAGGCCATTTTCTTTTAAAGAAACAATGTTGTTCAGCTTTGTATCTTTTTGGCCAAATACGCTATCAGTCTCACACGACTGATATTTACCGTTTTCCCAAATACCAAAATTTTTATACCCTCTGTTATAAAAATAATATTGCTGATTGTGCCTTATTAACTGCTGAAGTGCAAACACAGTATTTTGAACCAGGGTTTTAATATGCCCATCTTTATTTATGGATTGTACTGTTGAAGGATATGAGCAGAAGATTAATGAATCGCCACCGGCATAAACTATATCCGTTACAGCCTTGTTAGCCATCCCGGTTTTTTTATCATAAATAGTAAAGCGGTTACCATCGTATTTGGCAATGCCAAAGTCGGTACCAAACCATATAAAGCCATTGTCATCCTGCGCAGCAGCATACACATTATCAATGGGCAAGCCATTGTGCGTTGTTAATTGGGTAAGCATGAAAGTTTGTGCCATGGCAAAAACTGGGCATAAAATAAGCCAGAAGCAAATGGTTTTATGAAGCACATTTTTTGCAAACATTGTATAAAGTTAGGCCAATGGGTATTTGATCATTTAAAGAAAAGTACGTTATAGGTTTTCATTTTTTGTATAAAAAGGTCCAGTTGCCGGCGGCTGATGCTCCATACATTACCATCGTTCATTTTTACAATGCCTCCGTCGGCAGTGCTGTATTCGGTAATGTATTTAAGGTTTACAATATGGCTTTTGTGAATGCGTACAAACTGGCTGCCATCCAGTATATCTTCAAAATCTTTCAGGGTTTTTGTAACCACCGATTTTTGCATATCCTGTTTGTGAATAATGGTGTAGTTACTATCGGCTTCCAGCGAAATTATTTCATTTACATCCAGAAAGTTAATGCCCCCCAATTGAGGCAGGGCAATTTTTACCATGTTTTGTCCTGGCGTAAAATTTTTAACAAGATGATTGATGAGTTCCTGATTTTGATTGATGAACTGCTGATTACCCAGCCCTGCTTTTAATTTATTTACAGATTGCTGCAGCTCGGTTATGTTTACCGGTTTTAAAAGATAATCAACAGCACTGGCTTTAATTGCCTGCATGGCAAACTCGTTGTGTGCGGTAACAAATATTACCCTGAAATTATGCTCAGGTAGCTTCTCCAGCATTTCAAAACCAGTTTCGCCGGGCATGCTTATATCCAGAAAAATAACATCGGCTTTATTGTGTTGCAGCCATGCCCTGGCTTTGGTTCCGTTTTCGGCCATACCTGCCACTTCAATACCGGTACAATCATGCTCCAGTAAATATTTCAGGTTTTCGAGGTTGTTCTGTTCATCATCTACCAAAAGTGCTCTAACTGCCATGCTGTTTATTTATTCATTAAAATTAGTGCATATATTCATAGACTGTATAAGCACTGTGCAAAATACCCGAATGCTTGTGCCATGTAACAATCGGTTGTGTAAACGGCAGTTTGGTATAAATTTTATTTTAATTTTTAAAGATAAATTTTTGATTGCGCTATTAAAAAGTATTTTTATAGCATGCCAGTAACTCACCCGGATAATAAATATATTACAGCATTGTTACAAAACGATACAACATTACTGGATGAGTTGTACAGCAATTACAGCGGCAAAATAAAATATATGGTAATGCAGAACAATGGCAGCGAAGCCGATGCTGCCGATGTTTTTCAGGAAGCGATTGTTGACATTTACAAAAAAGCAAAAGCTGGTTTTACCCTTACCTGCCCCATGGAAGCATTTATATACCTGATATGCCGCAACCGCTGGA
>JANMBZ010000195.1:0-2645 GCA_031360765.1 Chitinophagaceae bacterium | reverse complement strand
GTAGTAAGTGGTGGCCGTGGTTTAAAAGGCCCCGAAAATTGGGCCCTGGTTACCGACCTGGCAAAACTATTGGGTGCAGCTACAGCTTGCAGCCGCCCGGTTGCTGATAGCGACTGGAGGCCACATCATGAGCACGTAGGTCAAACCGGCCTGGCCATTGCACCAAACTTATACATTGCCATCGGTATCTCCGGTGCCATACAACACCTTGCCGGTGTTAACCGCAGTAAAGTAATTGTGGTAATTAATAAAGACCCTGAAGCACCATTTTTTAAAGCGGCAGATTATGGTATTGTTGGTGATGCTTTTGAAGTGATGCCAAAAATTATTGAGGCGGTTAAGAAAATGAAGCAGGCATAAGCTGATAAATTGGTTTCATAAAAAAATCCTCCTTGTTTTTAGGAGGATTTTTTTATGAGTAGCTTGATAGTTAAGCTATGATTGATTTTTATTAAATAGTATCTGGCGTAAATATTTTTACAAATCCGTCGTTTTCGCTGCTTACGATTAACAAACTCTTTTTAGTAGGACTATCTTTTGCAGGTATAAACAAAACACCTTCCGGCGCATCGCCGCATTTTACCATTTGTAAAAATACAGGTGCTGCCGGGTTAGTTATATCATACATGGCCACAGCATCTACCCTTTCCATCCCCACAAAAGCAACCATTTTATTGCCCACTTTTCCAATGCAAACGCCTTCCGGCTCAACCGATTTATCATCACTGCGGGTATCATCATACACACCTAAGGCAAGGGCTTTTTTATCAAGTTCATTTTTACTGTCAAAAATCCTGGCGCCGGTATTGCCGTTCCAAACGCTGAAAGAGCGTGCACCAAAAGAATACAGTTCATCAAAATCGCCATCTCCATCTGTATCGCCCATGGTATTGGTAACATTCAACCTGCCCATTTGTGCATCCAGTTTTAAAGTGGCCGCATTGGGAAATGCAGTTAAATCAAGAGATAAAGATTTTACCCTTTTTGCTTCTGCTAAGGCTGTGTATTCTCTTGCATCGCCTTCGTTAGCAGTAAACAGGTAAGGAATGCCATTGAACTCGTACAGCGAAATTGCATCAGGCATATACATACCCTTTACCGGCCATTTTGCAAATGTTCCAACTGCCCCATCCAGGTCACTAACATCAATGGTATTTTCATCTTTGTTGTAATCTTTAAATCCCAAAGGAAAAATATTGATTATAGTTTTAGCGGTAAGATCAATTTTTGCAATACCATTGTTTTCCTGCAGGGTAACCCATGCAGTTTTTGAGTCGGACGCAATGGTTATATACTCCGGCTCCATGTCTTTTACAAAATTATTGCCTATGCCAAAAACCCTTAATCCGCCTGCCTTTAAAGCAGCCTGCTGTGCAGTTAAAGCAGCAAAATCAATGGTAGTAACCGTGTAATTATTATTTACTTCAATGATAGAAACTGTGCCAGCAGGATCATTTGTATAATCTGTACTGGGTTCGCCTTCATTTGCTGTGAGTATATAATTTCCATCATCACTGTAGCGGATCATATCGGGTAAAGCGCCCACAGTAATAACTTTTACTTCGCTGTAAGTATCTGTTTTAAAAACAACCACTTTACCATTATCCTGTTTATTTAAACCCTCAATAGCCGCAGCCAGTTTACCATTGCTTACATCCAGACTGTTTACTGCACCTGCATAGGCAGATAAAGCAATACTATAAATCATTGCAGGGGCCGATGGATTTTTTAGATCCAGTACATCAATTTTATTGGTAATGCTGTTGTTTACAACAAACAGGCGCTGGGTTATAGGATCGTACGCCGAAATTTCAGCAGCACCAACCCCACCAATACCAATACTTCCAATCTCTTTAAAAGTTGCCGGATCTTCGTTTACAAAAAATTCGGGTGTATCACTTTTTTTGCAGGATACCATGATTACAGCACTTACCAATAACAGGTTCAATAATTTCATATTAAGTTGTTTTAAGGCTGCAATTTTCAACTACTGATGTTATCAATTTATAACCGGAAGGTTAAATAAATATTATTTGCATAAAATGCCAATTACATACCCAGGTTTACAATCATTTTAATGCAGAAAAAAGTAAGCGGTAGAGAAATCATTATTTTTTATATTTGCTGTTTGCAAAACGCAGCATGACAACCCGGAAAGGATATGAAAAAAATTGAACTTGAAATAGTGGCTTTATCTCATAGCATTACGCAAACACATTCGTATGCGGTTGTGTTGGGTGAGTTAAATGGATTACGCAGGCTGCCGATTGTTATTGGCGGCTTTGAGGCACAGGCTATAGCGGTGGCATTGGAGCGTATGAGCCCAAGCAGGCCGCTCACCCACGACCTGATGAAAAATTTTATGATGGCTTTTAATGTAGAACTGCACGAAGTAGTGATTAACGATTTACAGGAAGGTATTTTTTACAGCAAATTAGTTTGTAGCTCGGCGAACGATACGGTTGAAATTGATTCCCGGACATCGGATGCATTGGCATTGGCTGTGCGTTTTGGCTGCCCCATTTATACCTACGATAATATTTTAGACCAGGCCGGCATTTTAATGGAAGATGATGGTAAAACAAAAGCCGCCACAGCCGTTACTACAGAAACCGGCGGCAGCGACAATTTAAAATCTTTATCAC
>JANMBZ010000191.1:0-8976 GCA_031360765.1 Chitinophagaceae bacterium | reverse complement strand
TAAAATCAATACGCTTATCGGTACGTTGGTCTTTAATACCCAGCACAGGGTCTAATAAATTATTTTGTAAGATGGAGATATCGAGTACACCAATCGGATCTTCGGTATAACTGTTTTCATTGGCAGTTAAGCGGTACCATTCTTTGTTTATGTACATGCCAATTTCGTGCAGCTTTGCAGGAGAAAATGCTTTGTCTGCTTTTTCTACCATAAAATTATTTTTTATGGCAGATAAAAAATCGTCATCACTCAATCCGTTTAAATCTTTAATCACCCGATTGTAATCCATAATGTACAAATCATCTGCCGGAAATAAAGTGGTTAAGAAAATACTTGCACCTGCAGGTGCATTACTGCCTAGTGCAGCCCTTACTTTGGCTGCACTAGCCGCACGATGATGCCCATCGGCAATATAAGTGCAGGGGACTTTTTCTTTAAATAGGGCAGATATTTTTTCAATGGTATCATCATCGTTCACAATCCAAACGGTATGCTGTATACCATCATCCGCAGTAAAATTATATACCGGGCTTTTTTCTTTCCATTTATTTATCAGTGTGTCAATCTCCGCAACATTGCGGTAAGCTAAAAATACATTACCGGTTTGTGCACCGGTTGTTTTAATATGGTTGATGCGATCCTGCTCTTTTTCCGGCCTTGTAAATTCATGTTTTTTTATGAGGCCGTTTTCATAATCATCAACCGAACTGCCGCATACCAAACCTGTCTGGCTGTTGCCGTTCCCGTCCGATCCGGCACGGGCGGGCATCTGCAGTTCGTAAATATAATAACAGGCTTTACTTTCTCTGAATAAAATATTGCGGCTTATAAAAGCATCCAGGTTTTCTTTTGCTTTTTCATACACTTCCATTGCATGTATATCGGTAGTTTCCGGCAAATCAATTTCACTTTTAGTGATGTGTAAAAAGCTTACATTATTTCCCTGTACTTCTGTTTTAGCTTCTTTGCTGTTTAATACATCGTAAGGGCGAGATGCTACCTGCTTTGCCAGTTCTGCTGCGGGTCTTAGTGCTTTAAAGGGCGATATAGTTACCATAAATTTATATTAAAACGAGTGTAAAAATAGCCAGTTTCGGCTTAATGAAATAAAAGAATTATCTCAAAGCATTGGCAAAATAAATATTCCAGCTATCCTGTGCAGGCTGGTTGTTGCTGTGATCGGTTTCTTCATCGTATTTTATGCCCAACAAACGGTATTTTTCAAGTATAGAAGAAAAAATGGATGGTAATTTATTTTGAAAATCAACTTTTAAAAAAACCGTGTTATTCAGCTCTGTAATAATCTCCCGCTGACAAATTAACCCTAAATCAAAATGGCCCTGCTCGTGCTTTAATAAAATGGCAGTTCGTTTCTCAGGCTTTACCCAGCAAAAATTTTCATCCTGCTTTAGTATTACAGAAAACCGGTTGATTTTTGCAGTATCGCCTTTAAAACTTATTCCGTTTATGTTGTAGGTAATATTCCAAAAAGTATTTGCATCGTAATAAGAATTTAGATCGGGCAGTCCTTTAAAATCATCCCAGGTTAAGGGCCTGTTTTTATTAATGCCGTTAATAATTATTTCCTGCGAAAAGGCAAATGTCACCACACAAATCAAAAACGTAAGGCAAAAAAGTTTTTTCATTCAAACTCATTTATCAGCTTAACAAGAACGTCTACACTGCTTATTGGTAAAGCATTGTAAAGCGAGGCCCTGAAGCCGCCAACAAGCCGGTGGCCTTTAATACCTACAACGCCATTTGCTTTGGTATAGTTTAAAAAAGCTTCTTCTTTTGATGTATCGTTCATCACAAAACAAACATTCATTTTACTTCTGTCTTCTTTATTTACCGTGCCTGTAAACAGCGGGCTTTCATCAATAGCCGCATACAACAATGCCGCTTTTTCGATGTTCAGTTTTTCAATGGCGGCCACGCCACCCTGCGCCTTTAGCCACCTGAGCGTAAGCATACATACATATATAGCAAATACCGGCGGCGTGTTAAGCATGCTGCCTTCTTTTATGTGGTTGCGATAATCAAGAATGGTTGGTATGGTGCGTTTTACTTTGCCCAAAATGTTTTTATTTACCACCACCAGGTTTACACCAGCCGGTCCCATGTTTTTTTGTGCACCGGCATAAATAAGATCGAAGGCATTAAAATCAAGCACACGGCTAAAAATATCGCTGCTCATATCGGCTACAAGGCTGTTGCTGGTTTTTGGTATTTTTTGCCACTGCGTACCGTAGATGGTATTGTTGGTGGTAATGTGTAAGTATTTTGCATCGTTGGGCACTGCAAAATCTTTGGGTATAAAAGTAAAATTACTTTCTTTGCTGCTGCATACAATTTCAACCTTGCCGTACAGTTTTGCTTCTTTAATGGCCTTGGTACTCCAAACACCGGTATCTGTAAAAGCTGCTGTTTCTTTATCATCCAGCAAATTTATTGGCACCTGCATAAACTGGGTAGATGCGCCACCATGCAGAAATAAAACTTCATGCTCATCATCAAGCAGCATCAATTCTTTCACCAATGCCCTTGCTTCATCCATCACCGCCTGAAAAAGTGATGTACGATGACCGATTTCTAAAATAGATAAACCGGTATTATTATAATTAAGAACAGCCTGTGATGCTTCTTCAAAAACTATTTTTGGTAAGATAGAAGGGCCGGCGTTAAAATTGTGAATTGCAGACATGGTGCTAAATAATTTTTCGGATGGCAAAAATACCTAAATGAAATCACTTTAAGAGAGTCAAAAAATCTACGAAATCATAAAAAAATCAATCTAATCTGCGATTATTGTTCTTCACGTCCAATCATTTTACCACCAGTACTCCATTGTTTATTTAGCTTTTCAAACTCTTTTATATCGGCTTCGGTAAATTTTTGCGTAACCAATCCTTTCAAATCTGGCTGGCCCGCATTAACCCAAGCTGTGTACCAGAAAGATGCAATGCAGTAAATGGATTGCTGCATCCGTCGCTCAATCATGCCATCCAGCATTTTATTGTAGGCAATAGTAAAGGCTGATGAATACTGACGGATGGTTTTACCGTTCCGGTTTTCAAAAGCATATTTTTTATCATCGGGGAATTTTTTTGTAAGCTCACTTTCGTAATTTAAAACGGTATCTGCTGCTGCTGCACTTTCTAAAACCCGCTTCCAGATATAATCTCCGGGGTTTTGAATATACTCAGCCTTGCCAATAAAAAAATCAAATTCCTTTTCAGCAAGTAATTCCGGTACCCGGCTTTCCCAAAAACCATGTATGCCTTTTTGGTTGGTAAGCTGCCCGTTGTGGTTGCTGCTGGCATGCAAAGGCACGTGTGCATCTGAAATGTAATGGCCAATCTCAGCACTGCTTTTCATAATGGCACTGTAATTTTTTTCTTTAAATGCATCTGTTAGCCGGTACAACATGTTTTGTACATGCCAGGGCACAATGCCATGTTGCTTTACAGAATCTTCTCCAAATTTTTCAACTGCATCTTTCCATTTGCGGGGTAAGTCGGGATAAGGATACACACCGTATTTATCAATATCAATGTAGTGCCTCGGTCCTTCTTCGGGCACGGCATATCTTCTTTTATCGGGGTCAATAGCATGCTCACTTAAAAAACTGATATTGGGTTTATACAAAACAACCATCTCCGGAGGTAATAAAAAAACCGCGTAGTAATTTATTTTTTGATGGGCGTAAAATCCCCAGCAATAACAGGGAAAATTTGCAAGTAGCAACGGGCAGATAAGTAATATAGAATGAAAAACCTTTTTCATAATAGTTACTTAAACTTACGCTTATTTTTTTGTATCATCTTCATCAATATCGGTAACACCGCCGCTCACAGCAAACTTCATGGTTTGCGATGCGCTGATGTTACTAATAATACGCACCCTGTTTTTTGGGATCACGTACACATTGCCGGCAATGGAGTATGCCATGGGTATGTACACGGTTACATAGTCTTTCAAACCAAAATCATCCATATCTTCCCGGGTAATAAAACCAAAACGCCATACATCATTATCATCTACATTGGCAAGCACGTTTTTGGTAAATTTTTTATTTTCGCCGGCAAATGCTTCAAAAAAATCACGGGTGGTTGCGTAAATATGTTTTATGCCCGGTGTTTTCTCCAGCAACTTATCAATAAAGCTTACAAAACGGCTGGTGATAAAGAAGGAACTGAAATAGCCGATGATGATTAAAAACGCAATAATAATAAGAAATCCAATTCCGTAATTTCTTACATGCACCACACCTTGTGCATCTGTGTAAGAAAAGATGGGAATCAAGCTGTCAATTGAGGAAAATGCCTGGTAGAGCACGTATGCAGTAATGGTTACGGGCCCTAAAATTAACAGGCCCTGCAACAGGTACTGAAGCATTTTTTTATAATGAAATTTATTCTGCATGTTGTTTTGTTTATGTTAACAAAGATAAATGTTTAAAAAGCCAAACCCCACATGCGCCGTTAATCAGCCAATGATGCCGTTTATTAAAAAATTGTTACGAATTGTAAGAAAAAGCCATGGAAACTTTGGTTACATAAAAAGTTTCCATAGTTTTGTACTCGATTATGGCAGAAACAGATATAAAACAACGGATACAACAGGCAGCACATGAGCTGGTGATGCAATACGGCATACGAAGTGTTAGCATGGATGATATTGCGGCAAACCTGGGTATGAGTAAAAAAACCATTTACCTGTATTTTAAAGATAAGGATGAACTGGTAGAAGCCGTGGTGGACGGTGTTATTGATACAAACCAATGTATATGCAACACTGACAGGGAAAAGGCTGATAATGCAGTGCATGAGATTTTTCTGGTAATGGATATGATGGTGGAAATGTTTAAAACCATGAACCCTTCCATTCTTTTTGATATGCAGAAATACCACCCGGCTGCATTTAAAAAATTTCAGAAACACCGCAATGAATATCTGTATAACGTTTGTAAACAGAACCTGGAAAGGGGTATTGCTGAGGAACTGTACCGCCCCGAAATTAATGTAGATATACTTGCAAGGTATCGGGTAGAAACTATGTTAACAGCTTTTAACCCCGAATTTCAACGAACAGTTAAGCAGAGCCTTATAAAGATTGAACAGGAAATTATTGTGCATTACCTGTTTGGGCTGGTATCTATAAAAGGTTACAAGCTTACTTTAAAATATATGGAGCAAAAGAAATAAAACTGAACCGTGTACCGGCATCAGTAAAAAAAATAAAAAGTACTAAATAAAAAGTGATGAATAAAATAAGGAATTATAGTTTGCTGATAGCGTGTATGCTTTTTTTGAGCTTAGCAAATGCACAAACAGTAAACTCTTTTACAGTACAGCAGGCAACCGACTACGCCAAAAAAAATTCGGTACAGGTAAAAAATGCATTATTAGATGTACTGATACAAAAGCAGACAAACAGGGATGTTACTTCTATTGCATTGCCGCAAATTAATGGTACAGCATCATTAACAAGAAATATTAATATTCCTGTACAAACCATTCCCAATTTTATTGGCCCGGCTACTTATAAAGTATTGATTGATGAGGGAGTAAAAGATGGTAACGGACAGGCTATAAAATATCCTTCCGAGGGTTTTGGCAATTTGCTATTCCCATTCGGATCGCCATGGAATGCAAATGCAGGCGTATCCTTAAGTCAGGTAGTTTTCGACGGTCAGGTTTTTATTGCTTTGAAAGCACGGAATGCCACCATCAGTCTGCAGGAAATGGTAGCCGGATTAACTGAAGAAAATATAACGGCAAATGTTTACAAAGTTTATTATCAGCTTGTAACCGGTAAAACGCAAATTGAATTGCTGGATGCAAACATAATACGCCTGGAAAAATTAAAGCATGATGTACAAATTATGTACGACAATGGCTTTACCGAAAGAGTTGATATTGATAAACTGGCAGTGCAACTAGCCAACCTGCAAACTGAAAAACTGAAAGCCAACAACATGATTAAAAACGGCTACTCCGGATTAAAAGTATTGATGGGTATGCCTTTTAAAGATAGCCTGGTGCTAACAGATACATTGGATGACAATAAAATAAGAGAAGGTGTTTTAGAAGCCACCCAGTTTAAATACAGCGATAGAAAAGATTACCAGATATCTGAAATAACAAACAAACTAAATGGATTGAATGTAAGAAGGTACAAACTCAGTGAACTTCCTTCCGTTGTGCTGGTAGGTGGTTACAGCAAACAGGCACAACGTGATAAATTTGATTTTTTTGGTAAAGGCGATTGGTTTACCAGCTCGTACATTGGCCTGCAGATGAAAGTGCCCATCTTTAACGGCTTTGCATTAAAATCAAGAATACAAAAAGCAAAACTTGAGCTACAGAAAACACAAAACCAAACCGAGGCATTAAAAATAAATATTGATGCAGAAGTGGACCAGGCTAAAAACAATTTTATTACGGCAATTGCTTCTCTCGATTTTCAAAAGAAAAATATGGCACTTGCAGAAAAAGTGTACGGACAAACCAAAAAGAAATACGAAATAGGTACCGGATCTGCAACAGAAATAAATACAGCACAGCTTGATTTAAAAACAGCACAAACTAATTATTTAACGGCTTTATCGGAAGCTATTATTGCTAAGGTTGACTTTTTAAAAGCCACCGGAAAATTATAATTAAACAGACTAACTATAACATGATGAAAAAGATAACACAAATTTCGATAGCCCTCTTTGCAACGGTTTTAATGGCGGCTTGTGGTGGCAGTAAAAAAGATGATGCAGCCGGTATTAATGATAAAAAAGCTGCGCTTGAAAAATTAAAATCTGCCAAGGCAAAAAACGAAGCAGAGATTGCAAAACTGCAGGCCGAACTGGAAAAAACAGACAGTGCAACTGCCAATGCAGCTAAAATAAAATTAGTAAGTGTAGCTCCGGTAACTACACAGGATTTTAAACATTATATCGATCTGATGGGTAAGGTTGATGCAGATAATATCTCTTACATATCGCCACGTGGTATGGGCGGACAGATAAGAGCGATATACATACAACAGGGCCAGTTTGTAAAAAAAGGACAATTGCTATTACGGCTGGATGATGCCATTATGCGCCAAAGCGTAATAGCAGCAAAGCAGCAGTTGGAAGGTATAAAAACGCAACTGGGCTACGCTAAAAATATTTATCAGCGCCAGCAAAATTTGTGGAAAGAAGGCATTGGTACCGAAGTGCAATTGATAACAGCTAAAACAAATGTAACCAGCCTGGAGAATCAATTGGCTGCAGCAGGCGAGCAGATAAAAACACAGCAGGAGCAATTGAATACCGCAAATATTTATAGTGATGTAACCGGTATTGCCGACCTGGTAACAGTTAAGCTTGGCGAAACTTTTCCAGGCATGGGGCAGATAAAAATTGTAAATACTTCATCACTAAAAGTGGTTACCAATGTGCCCGAAAATTATTTAACAAGGTTACGCAAAGGTTCGCCGGTTGTAATAACGATACCGGATGCAAATAAAACAATTAACTCTTCTATTTCATTAATCAGCCAGTCAATTGATCCCAATCAACGGGGATTTATTGCCGAGGCTAAAATACCGTACGATGCTATTTTAAAGCCAAGCCAGAGTGCGGTAGTAAAAATATTAGACTATGCCGCAGACGGTGCTATTGTTATACCGGTTAATGTAGTGCAGAGCGATGAAACCGGTAAATATGTTTTTGTGCTTAGCCAAAGCAGTAACGGAAAAAAAATAGCACATCGTGTAATTGTAACTATTGGAGAAGTGTATGGCGAAACTGTTGAAATTAAAGCCGGGCTTAAAGCAGGCGATCAATTGGTTACAGAAGGCTTTCAGAATTTGTATGAAGGGCAGGGGATAAGTACGAAGTAAAAGGCGCCCCCCGCCTCCGCCGCGGCGGAGGAACTTTGGAGTAAAATAATTTGGATAGTTTTTTCATGTGAAAGATTTAGAGAAAGAATTGCATAGCACAATTAAAGCTCAATAAAGATTTGCTGTACAAGAGTGCGACGCCCATTAAGCTGAGTAAAGATTTTCAGTCTGGCAAAAAATAAAAAAATTGCGTAAGCAATAAAAAATAAAATGTAATCTGCTTTTTCTTTTCGGGATAAGGCCAAAACAATTTTTATGAATTTCATTGAAGGAATAAAAGAAAAATTTAAAGAGTTTAAACCTACAAGCTGGGCTATTGATAACCGTACGGCTGTGTATATTATTGCGGTGCTGATATCGGCTTTTGGGCTTATCAAATTCACCACCATGCCCAAGGAGCAGTTTCCGGATATTGTGGTTCCAACTATTTCGATTGTTACCGTGTATGCCGGTAACTCGCCAAAAGATATTGAGAACCTGGTAACAAGACCTATTGAAAAACAACTGAAAGGCATCAGCGGTGCAAAGGTTAAAAAAATTACCAGCACTTCGCAGGCTGATTATAGTTTGATTGTAACCGAGTTTGATACCGATGTAAAAACAGAAGTTGCCAAATTAAAAGTGAAGGATGCAATTGATAAGGCAAAAACCGATTTGCCAAATGATCTTACATCTGAACCCACTGTGGCTGAATTTGCTTTCAGCGAAATGCCCATCATGTTTGTAAATGTAAGTGGCGATTACGATGGTATAAAACTGAAGCAATACGCTGACAAACTGCAGGATAAATTTGAAGAGCTTACCGAAATTACCCGTGCCGAAATTGTGGGTGCACCCGAAAGAGAAATTCAGGTAAATGTAGATCCGTATAAGATGAGTCAGGCCCGTGTTAGTTTTATGGATATTGAAAATGCCATCAGCAGAGAGAATCGTGATATAACCGGTGGTACTATTGAAGTGGGCGATATGCGCCGTACCATAAAAGTAAAAGGGCAATTTATAAGCGCATTAAATCTTAACAATATTGTGGTACGCAGCAGTGCCCAGGGCGCTACTGTTTATTTACGGGATATCGCAGAGCTAAAAGATACT
>JANMBZ010000188.1:0-21412 GCA_031360765.1 Chitinophagaceae bacterium | reverse complement strand
TACGCCACATCGCCAATGGCATAAATATTTGTAAAACCATTTACCTGGCAATGCCTGTTTACTTTTATGCGGTTGCCCCTGGCTATTAAATCAGCGCTGATGCCTTCCGGAACATTACCCTTAATACCGGCAGCCCATATTACCATGGCTGTTTCTATAGTATCACCGTTTTGCAGCTCTGCTGTTTTTCCATCATAGTTTTTTAGTAAAGAATTTGTAAGCACTGTTACCCCCAATTTTTCTAAATACTTTTGAGATTGTATGCTTGATTTTTCGCTCATTGCAGCCAGTGTTTTACCGGTGCCTTCCAGCAAATAAATTTTCATCTGTGTAAAATCCAGTTCGGGATAATCTTTTGGCAATACAAAACGTTTCATATCGGCAATAGCACCGCTCAACTCTACGCCGGTTGGGCCTGCACCCACAATTACAATATTCATCAGTCTTTGTAATTCCAACGCAGATTTTGCATTCAATGCATCTTCAAAATTGTGTAATAACCGGTGGCGCAGTTGTAGTGCTTCCACCGTACTCTTCATCGGAAATGCATTATCAATCAATTGCTGATTGCCGAAAAAATTGGTATCGGCACCGGTTGCAATCACCAATACATCGTATTCAAAATCGCCAATATCAGTTACCACTTTTTGTTCTGCAGTAATTATTTTTTCAACCTCCGCCATTCTAAAACGCACATTTTTACTGGCATGAAAAACCTTGCGCAGCGGAAAAGAAATATTGCTGGCATCTAACCCTGCTGTGGCCACCTGGTAAAATAATGGTTGAAACTGGTGATAATTAAACCGGTCTATTAAAGTAATTTCAAAACCTGGTTTATTGCTGAGTTTACGTGCAAGGTGCAGCCCGCCAAATCCGCCGCCGATTATTAAAAGTTTCATAATACAAATTTAGAGACAAAATTACTAAATTTTCAATAAATTTTGAAAATTATGGAAGATTTTATTTTCTCCCATTAACCGTAGCCATTTTTCTATGTGCAGGCAATTAAAAATACCAATCTTATATGTTTTAAGCAGATAATTTATAAAGGCATGGTATTGGCTTAGAGGTTATTACAAAGCGCAGCATTTTAAAGTTTAAAGTAATTACATGAGTGTTGATAAAAAAAAGGCAGAGAAGGATATTTTTGAAATGCTTCCGCAGGCTGTGGCTTCCTTCAAAAAAAATATGATAGCCCCTTTTATTGGAGAGGATAAAGATAAATATACAAACGAGAGACCACCGCTGAGGGGTGAATTATTTACCGAAGAACAGTTGAAACAGCATGCCAGGTCCATTTCGCAGCAGCATGACCTTATTTCCGACCACCCATCTGAGCAATTGCTTAAGCGCCTGGCCGAAAATGAAAACATATTGATTGAGGTTCATAAAAAGCTGACTGACCTAGTTGGCCGAAACGAGAGGATTGTACCTGCAGCTGAATGGTTACTTGATAATTTTTACCTGATTGAAGAACAGATTTACATCGGAAAAAAACATTTACCAAAAGGTTACAGTAAGGGATTACCGCAACTAGCCAATGGTGAACTGGCAGGAATGCCCCGCATTTACGATATTGCCGTAGAAATTATTTCCCACAGTGATGGACATATCAATTTAAATAATCTTACCAGTTTTATCAATGCTTATCAAACTACTACTTTTTTAAAAATTGGTGAGTTGTGGGCATTGCCAATTATGCTAAGATTATCTTTATTGGAAAACCTGCGCCGTATTTCGATACAGATTTTTATCGACCTCATCAATAAATCGCTGGCTGGCGAGTGGGCCGATAAATTAATTTCCACCGCAGAAACCAATCCTAAAAATCTGGTTCTTATTATTGCAGACCTGGCCCGGTCAGAACCTCCGATGGAAAGTTCTTTTGTGGCTGAAATTACGAGGCGCTTACTGGAGAAAGGGAGTAATCTCTCGTTGCCTGTTAGTTGGTTAGAGCAGCAATTGGCAGAGTATGGCTTAACAACAGAAGAACTGATACAACAGGAAAACCAAAAGCAGGCTGCCGACCAGGTTTCTATCAGCAACAGCATAAGCAGTCTTAGGTTTTTAGAATCAACCAACTGGCGTGAATTTGTTGAAAGTACCAGCATTGTTGAAAAAATTCTGCGTAAAGATATAAATGGCATTTACGAAGCAATGGATTTTTATACCCGGGATAAATACCGGCATGCCATTGAAAAAATTGCAAAAAAAAGTAAATTAACTGAACAAGCAGTTGCAGATTTAGCCATACATGAAGCCCACTCTGCTGCTAACAACGCTGATTCCAGGTTATCGCACGTGGGTTATTATCTGCTTAATAAAGGCCTCGAAAAAATACACAAACAAGCCGGCATTAAATTATCAGTATTTGATAAATGCTCCCAGCTTTGCCGACGCTACGCTCTTTTCTTTTACATCACGGGTATATTGGTTTTAACATCGGTATTCAGTTTATCGCTGGCATTCAAAGCATATAATGAAGGCGTAAATGGTTATAAACTTTTACTGCTTGTAATAATATATTTATTTGCAACCAGTCAACTGGCTGTGTCAATTATTAACTGGCTGGCAACCTTGGTGGCCCACCCATCGGTATTACCCAAAATGGATTTTTCAAAAGGCATAACTGATGAACACCGTACCATGGTAGTAATCCCTGCTTTAATAAGCACTATGAGCGGTATTAAAGATCTTATTGAAAACCTGGAAGTGCGTTTTCTGGCCAATAGGGATGCCAATCTTTATTTTGCTTTGTTAACTGATTTTAAAGATGCCGACCATGAGGTACTTGCAGAAGACAGGATGCTTTTGCAACAGCTTACCAATAAAATAACCGGGCTAAATAAAAAATATGGCCGTACATCCAACGATACATTTTTTCTTTTTCACCGGCCACGCAAGTGGAACGCTAAGGAAAAAAAATGGATGGGTTACGAACGGAAACGGGGAAAATTAAGCGACCTGAATAAATTAATATCAGGCAATAGTGGAGATGATTTTTTTAAAATTATTGGTGAAGAAAAATTTTACCGCACCGTAAAATTTATAATAACGCTTGATACCGATACACAATTGCCCAGAGATGCTGCAAAAAAAATGGCAGGCACCCTCGCTCATCCACTTAACAGGCCTGTGTTTTCAAAAACAAAACAGCGGATAATAGACGGATATACCATATTGCAGCCACGTGTTTCAAACAGTTTACCAGGCGATGAAAGCTCACTGTACGGAAAAATTCATGGCAACGAGCCAGGTACAGATCCTTACACCCGTGCGGTTTCAGATGTATACCAGGATCTGTTTGAAGAAGGATCTTTTATTGGTAAGGGAATTTATGATGTTGCTGCATTTGAAAATACACTTGGTAATAAATTTCCCGAAAACCAGATACTCAGTCATGATTTACTGGAAGGATGTTACACCAGGTCTGGCCTTATTTCGGATGTGCAGTTGTACGAAGAATATCCTTTCCGATACCTGGAGGATATGCAGCGCAGGCACCGATGGATACGTGGCGACTGGCAAATAATTGGCTGGCTGTTGCCATTTACAAAAGCTGCTGATGAAAAATTGCACAGAAACCGTATATCACTACTCTCCCGCTGGAAAATTTTTGATAACATTCGTCGCAGTTTTGTACCGGTATGTTTAATGCTGCTGCTCACGTATGCCATACTTTTTTCTCCAATGCCCTGGTACTGGGCTTCTGCAGTTATTTCCATCATGTTATTGCCAACCTTGCTGGGCCTGCTTTGGGAGTCTTTCAATAAGTCGGGTGATGTAACTTTCTCTCAACATCTCAATTATACATTCAATGCATCTAAAGAAAGGTTTGTCAAATTTTTTGTAGACTTTGCTACTTTACCTTACGAAGCATATTTTACTGCAGATGCCATCATACGTACGCTATGGCGCATTTTTATTTCACACAAAAATTTATTGCAATGGAATCCATATCAAAATCAAAAAAATCAAAAAAGCATATTTCAATTTTATAAAAGTATTTGGTTTGCGCCGGCCTTTTCGGCCATGTTGTTTGTGGCTTTAATTATAGTATCGCCGGTTACATTAATCATTGTATTCCCGTTATTAATTCTATGGTTTTCGGCTCCATTAATTGCCTGGTATATAAGCAGGCCTGCATTAAGTAAAAAAGAAAATTTAACTGCGGGCCAGGAGCGTAACCTGCGTATGCTTGCCAGAAAAACCTGGAGCTTTTTTGAAACATTTGTTACCGCCCAGGATAACTGGCTGCCACCCGATAACTACCAGGAGCAACCAGTAGAAAGAACGGCACACCGCACATCTCCTACCAACATAGGCATGGCATTATTAGCAAACCTTACAGCTTTTGATTTTGGCTACATTACTGCCGGGCAATTGATTGAACGCAGTTCCAATACCATTGCCACTTTACAAAAAATGGAAAAATACCGGGGGCATTTATTTAACTGGTATGATACTGAAACACTGGCTCCGCTGGCACCAAAATATGTTTCAACAGTTGATAGTGGCAACCTGGCCGGGCATCTTATCACCCTTAAACAGGGGTTATATAGTATTGCTGATAAAAAAATTGCAGACAGTTCTTTTTTTGAAGGGTTGACAGATATCTTAAACATAATCAAAGAAAAAGCTTCAGCAACCGATGACGTAAATACGATTAATGATTTTATAGAAAAAGTAAATGAAAATTATCCTGAAGCAACAGCCAGCATTGCAAATTGTAAAAAATTTATTGATGAGATACATACGTCACTTGCACAGCTTTTAGAGTCAGCAGGTTTTAACCTGCCCGAAGAGGCCAACTGGTGGGCCCAAAAAGCAATGGCACATATTATTTATGCAAAAAATGAACTGGCGTCGCTTTGTCCCTGGCTTTTACTAACAGAGCCACCCGAAAAGTTTGCTGCTTTAATACCCATACTTCCCTCCATACCCAGTATCAGACAATTATCTAAAATTGAAGAAATTTTACTGCGGCGTTTGAATGATTTTAATGATGCAGATATAAATGCAGAGGAAAAAGTATGGCTCAACAATTTTATAATGATTGTTTCAGAATCGGGCAGGCGTGCAAAAATTTTAATACTAACACTCGATCAGCTTGCAGCAAAATGTAACGAACTTGCAGATATTGAATTTGGCTTTCTGTATTATCCAACCCAACATCTTTTTACCATCGGTTATAATGTGGATGAGCAGAGAAAAGATAATGGCTTATACGATTTGCTGGCATCGGAAGCAAGACTTACCACTTTTGTTGCCATAGCGCAGGGCAAATTGCCGCAGGATAGCTGGTTTGCATTGGGCCGTCAACTTACAAATGTTGGCAGTATGCCCATGCTTTTATCGTGGAGCGGCTCTATGTTCGAATACCTGATGCCGCTGCTGGTAATGCCTGTTTACGAAAACACCTTGTTGAACAATACATACAAAGCTATTGTTCAAAAACAAATTGAATATGGCAGAAAAAGAAATGTTCCCTGGGGCATTTCTGAATCGGGGTACAGCCTTACAGATGCACATCTAAACTATCAATATAAAGCATTTGGTGTGCCGGGCACCGGTTTCAAAAGAGGTTTGGGCGAAGATCTGGTTATATCTCCTTACGCTACTATGATGGCGCTGATGGTGGAACCGGCACAGGCTTACGATAATTTAGAAATTTTAAAAGAAGCAGGTTTTGAAGGCAAGTATGGTTTTTATGAAGCCATTGATTACACAACTGCCCGTTTACAACGCAAACAATCATTTACAGTTATAAAATCTTTTATGGCCCATCACCAGGGCATGGGTTTTTTATCCATTGCATACCTGTTGCTCAATAAACCAATGCAGCAAAGGTTTGCTGCCGACCTGGGCGTAAAATCGGCACTGCTTTTATTACAGGAGCGAATTCCCCGAATAAGTTCTTTCTATTCTCCGGCACTACATGCAGCCGATAGTGCACTTATTTACGGAAACGATATACCCATGCGGGTGATAAAAAATCCCAACACGCTGATACCCGAAGTGCAGCTATTATCAAATGGCAGGTATCATGTAATGGTAACCAATGCAGGATCGGGATACAGCCGCTGGAAAAACATAGCCGTAACACGCTGGCGTGAAGATAGCACCTGCGATAACAACGGCAGCTTTTGTTATATCCGGGAAGTAAATAATGATACCTGCTGGTCAGTTGGGTATCAACCAACATTGCAGGCCTCCAATAATTACGAAGCTGTGTTTTCCCAGGGCCGGGCAGAGTTCAAACGTTCCGATTTTTCGCTGGATACCCATACCGAAATTGTGGTTTCACCTGAGGATGATATTGAATTAAGACGGATACATATTGCCAACCGTACCCGTAAAAAAAGAATTATAGAAATTACCAGCTACGCAGAAGTTGTGCTGGCACCACAGATGGCAGAAGAAATGCATCCCGCCTTCAGTAATCTTTTTGTAGATACAGAAATAGATAAAAAGCGTAACGCCATCATCTGCACCCGCAGGCCACGCACTGCCGATGAGCAGGTGCCATGGATGTTTCAACTGATGAAAGTTACCGACGCCGAAATTTTAGAAGTGAGCTACGAAACCAACCGTGAAAAATTTATGGGCCGGGGTTACAGCATGCAAAACCCAATAGCCATGCAAAATAATGCAGTGTTGCAGGGGCAAAGTGGTGCAGTACTCGACCCTGTTGTAGTAGTGCGTTACCGTATAGTTATTGAGCCAATGGCATCTGCAAATATTGATGTCATCATGGGAATTGCCGATACACAAAATCACTGTAATTTTCTTATAGATAAATATCAGGATCATCAACTTACAAACCGTGTGCTTGAACTGGCGTGGACGCATAGCCAGGTAGTGTTAAGACAGTTGAATGCAACAGAGCCGGATGCACAATTATATGCACGTATTGCAGGTTCGGTAATTTTTGCAAACGATTCTTTAAGGGCCGATGCGGCGGTAATTATAAAAAATCAGCGCAACCAATCTGGTTTGTGGGGCTATTCCATTTCCGGCGATTTGCCCATTGTGCTTTTGCAGATTGAAGACCCCGCAAATATTCAACTTGTAAAACAAATGATACAGGCGCATAATTACTGGCGCATGAAAGGATTGATTGTGGACCTTGTTATTTGGAACGAAGACAATGGCGGTTACAGGCAGGTTTTACAAAACGATATTTTAAGCCTGGTAAATTCCGGAAGAAGTGCAGATGTAAAAGATCAACCCGGCGGTATTTTTATCCGCTCATCAGAGCAGGTATCAAACGAAGACCGGATACTGTTTCAATCTGTTGCAAGGGTAATAATTTCCGACAGGTTTGGAACCCTGGAAGAGCAGATAATGCGACGCAATAAAATAAAAACACAGGTTCCTTATTTTAGTCCCACAAAATTTCATGCTTCTATATTTACAGCCGTAACGCCGCCGGCCAATCTGCAGTTTTTTAATGGCATCGGTGGTTTTTCGGCCAATGGAAAAGAATATGTAATTACCACCACACCACAACAGGCAACTCCAATGCCGTGGAGTAATATACTTGCCAATCCGCATTTTGGAAGCATTGTTACAGAAAGCGGTCAGTCATATACCTGGATGGATAATGCCCATGAATACAGGCTTACACCCTGGAATAACGACCCCGTAACCGATCTGCAGGGCGAGGCTTTTTATTTAAGAGATGAAGAAAGCGGCAGGTTCTGGTCGCCATCATCATTTCCCTGCCGTGGTGCATCACCTTATATAACACGCCATGGTTTTGGTTATAGTGTTTATGAGCATAGTGAAGATGGCATTGATTCTGTTATGACCATCTTTACAGATATTGAAAATCCTGTTAAATACATTACCATCAACCTCAATAATAAATCGCAAAGGGCAAGGCAATTATCTGCCACCGGTTATGTTGAATGGATACTCGGCGATTTAAAAACAAAAACCCGCATGCATGTTGTTACCGATGTTGATACGCATACAGGAGCAATTGTTGCATACAATAAATACAGCAGCGAATTTGGCAACAAAGTAGCTTTTTTTGATGCTGATAATGTAAACAGAACCATTACTGCCGACCGTACAGAATTTATTGGCCGCAACGGAACAATGGCCAATCCGGATGGTATGTACCGGTCAAGATTTTCGGGGCGAACGGGAGCAGCACTTGATCCATGTGCAGTTATTCAGGTAGTAATAGACTTGGCAGCAGGCCAGGAAAAAGAAATTATTTTCAGGCTGGGTGCCGGTGAAAGCATGCAGGATACTTTAAACACCATAAAAAAAGTATCTGGTAAACAAAATGCATCGCAGGCGTTTGATAAAGTACAGCAATTTTGGAAGCAAAGCCTGGAGGCAGTGCAGGTTTACACACCTGATCCAGCTTTTAATATTATGGTTAACGGCTGGCTTAATTATCAAACCATTGCATCACGAATATGGGGTCGCAGCGGATTTTATCAATCTGGCGGAGCCTTTGGTTTTAGAGATCAGTTGCAGGATGTGCTTTCTTTGATACATAGCAGGCCTGCCATAGTAAAGCATCAAATACTTTTATGTGCATCCCGCCAATTTAAAGAAGGAGATGTACAGCATTGGTGGCATCCGCCATTGGGGCGTGGTGTGCGTACTACCTGCTCTGATGATCTTTTATGGTTACCATTTGTTACCATAAAATATGTTATCGCTACCGCAGATGAAAGCATACTGGATGAACATGTTCATTTTTTAGAAGGCAGATTACTTAACAGCGGCGAAGAATCTTATTATGATCTTCCGATACGATCAGAAAAAACAGCAACCGTTTATGAGCATTGTGTTTTGGCAATAGAACATGCGCTGCGTTTTGGTAAACATGGGTTGCCACTTATAGGCTCGGGAGACTGGAATGATGGCATGGACAAAGTTGGCACCGAAGGAAAAGGCGAAAGTGTATGGCTGGCATTTTTCATATACGACATACTGATAAAATTTGCTGAATTAGCTGCTTTAAAAAATGATAAAATATTTGCTGAAAAATGTAAAACTGTTGCAGCAGATTTAAATAAAAACATTAATGAGCATGCCTGGGATGGAACCTGGTATCGCAGGGCTTACTTTGATGATGGCACACCGCTTGGCTCAAACGAAAACGAAGAATGTAAGATAGACTCCATTGCACAAAGCTGGTCTGTTTTATCGGGTGCGGCCGATCCGCAAAGGCAAGCCATGGCCATGAAAGCAGCAGAGAAATACCTGGTAAGAAAAGAAGAAGGTATTATTCAGTTGTTTGATCCTCCTTTTGATAAATCTGCCTTAAACCCGGGTTATATAAAAGGCTATGTACCGGGTGTAAGAGAAAACGGCGGACAATATACACACGCTGCTGTGTGGCTTATCATGGCATTTGCAGCTTTAGGCGATGCAGAAAAAACATGGGAATTAATACAACTCATCAATCCGCTTAACCACGGAAAAGATGAAGCTACAATTAATATTTACAAAGCCGAACCTTATGTAATGGCCGCAGATGTTTACACCGTGCCGCTGCACAGGGGGCGTGGTGGATGGACATGGTACACCGGTGCTGCAGGCTGGTTTTACCAGTTGCTTACCGAATCGTTTGTGGGTTTAAGGCGTAAAGGAGATAAATTGTTTATCAACCCTTGCCTGCCCGCTGCATGGAACGAAGTGAAAATAAAATACAGTTATGAAAACACGGTTTATAATATAACAGCAGTCAGGGCTTTAACAAACGGTGTTTCAGAAATTTGGATAGATGGAACAGAACAAGCCGAAGATTTTATCTCTTTAACAGAGGATGGCAAAGAACATGAAGTGAAGATTGTCTTCAACACAAACAGCTCTCTTAAATTAAAATAAAAAACAGGAGTAATAAAAAGTGTTCTAATACAACATCCTTACCTTAATGGTACCTTTTACCTGCTTTAATAAATCTGCAGCATTTTTGCTCAGGTTTTTATTTACATCCAGCACCACATAACCAATGGCGTCGTTGGTTTTAAGGTACTGACCAAGGATATTTATTTTGTGTTTACTCAACTGCGTATTTATTTCGGATAGCACACCCGGCACATTATGATGTATGTGCAATATGCGGTGTGTGCCTTCCTGCGGAGGCAGCGCCAGTTCAGGAATACTGTGAGAGCCGGTGCTGATGCCCTTCTCCAGGTAATTAAATAATTTACCGCTAACATCATCTCCAATATTTAGTTGTGCCTCTTGTGTACTGCCACCAATATGCGGGGTAAGCAACACATTGCTCAGGCCCTGTAATGGCGATTCAAAACGATCTCCGTTCTTTTCAGGTTCCACCGGAAATACATCAACTGCTGCTCCGTCTAAACTGCCATCCAGCAAGGCTTTACGCAAAGCATCTAGGTCAACCACTTCTCCCCTTGCATAATTAATTAAAATGGCGCCTTGTTTAAATTGTTTTAATACACTTTTGCTGATGAGGTTTTTTGTGCTGGCAAGTTCGGGCACGTGCAGTGTTACAATATCCGATTTGCCCACAACGTCTTTCAAAGTTTTTCTACTCTCGGCATTGCCCAATGGCAATTGCGTTTCCACATCATAAAAAATAACTTTCATGCCAATACTTTCGGCAAGCACACTTACCTGCTTACCAATATTTCCATAACCAATTATGCCCAGGGTTTTTCCACGGAGTTCAAAACTACCACTGGCTTCCTTCATCCAGATGCCTTCATGCGCTGCTTTATTTTTATCTACAATTTTCCTTATCAACATAATAGATGCACCAATTACCAGTTCGGCAACGCTTCTGGTATTACTGTATGGCGCATTAAAAACTGCCACACCGTTTTTTGTAGCGGCTTTTAAATCAACCTGGTTAACGCCAATACAAAAGCAACCAATGGCCTGTAATTTTTGGGCTGCATCCAATACTTTTTTTGTAATTAAAGTTTTACTGCGTATGCCTAAAAGATGTACATCTTTAATGGCTGCAATTAATTCTGCTTCGCTTAGTGCGCCGTTTATTTTAGTAACATTACTGTATCCTGCTGCATTAAAGTTTTTTACAGCCACATCACTGATGTTCTCTAAAAACAGCATATTTATTTTTTCTTTGGGATAACTTGTTATTTTTTTTTCGGCCATGATTTTTACTGCGTATTTTGCACAAATATATTCTATCCCGTCCTTAAAATTTTATAATGTCTTTACCTGTATTAAAGTTTTGTAAATACCCGTTACTTATTTTGCTGATAGTGCCTGCATACCTGCTTTGTAGCAGCAGTTGCAACTCATCTACCGGCACAAAAAAAATCATTACTTCAAAAGATAGTATTGTGATCATAAATCTTGGTCAGCCCGCAAAAATTTCTGAAAACGAATCTGCTAAAATTAAAAACGCCTGCCAGGCCTGGTACGATTCTGTTTTATCACTAAAAGGTTTTAATGGCGGAATGATTGTTGCCAAAGATGGTAATATCGTTTTTGAAAAATACAGCGGTATTGGTCACTTACCGGGCAAAGATATTATTACCGACAGTACGCCCATGCACATTGCATCCATATCAAAAACATTTACAGCCATGGCGGTTTTAAAATTGTGGCAGGATGGCAAGCTGAATATTGATGAAGAATTCAGCAAATATTTTCCGGCATTTAATTACCCGGGCGTAACCATACGCTGCCTGCTTAACCACCGCAGCGGTTTACCCAATTATAATTATTTTATGGAAACGCTGGGATGGGATAAAACCCGCTTTGTAAAAAATGAAGATGTGCTTGATTATTTAATTACCCGAAAAGCCGAACTGCCCGGGGTTGTGCCTGCCGGCACCCATTTCTCTTACTGCAATACCAATTATGCTTTGCTGGCTTTATTGATTGAGAAAATATCCGGTTTAAAATATGCAGGCTATATTAACCGAACTTTTATTTTGCCTTTGCAAATGAAAAACACGTATGTTTTTTCTTTGGCTGATACTTTAAAAGCCGTGCCCAGCTACAACTGGAGGGGTGCATTAGAGCCTTTTAATTTTTTAGACCAGGTTTATGGCGATAAAAATATTTACACAACGCCCCGTAATCTGCTGATTTGGGACAGAGCTTTAGCCTCGGGTTTAATTTTTAAACAGGAAACCCTCGACCAGGCTTATGCCCCTTACAGCAACGAAAAACCTGGTATGCGTAACTATGGCCTGGGCTGGCGGATGAATATTTTTCCGGATGGAAATAAAACTATTTATCACAATGGGTGGTGGCATGGCAGCAATGCAGCATTTATTCGTTTATTAAAAGAAAAAGCAACTATCATTTTAATTGGCAATAAATTTACCAGGGCAGTTTATGATGCTAAAGTGCTTACCTCTATTTTTGGAGATTATTACCTGCCGGTTGAAGAGGAAGAAACTATGTCGAAAGATTCAGTTAAATTATCTATTGCCATTTTAAATACCGATACTTTACAAACACGCAATCCTAAAAAAGTAAAAAATATTTTAAAAGATAGCGTAGTAAGCTTGCATAAAAAATCAGCATCAAAACACTGAAAATTATCCATTTTGCAGGTTATGCAGGTTTTTACCCACAATGTGCAATATTTTTAAGGCGAAATTGCCGTTTTCTGCACTTAAATTCCTAATTTAACGGCATAAACTAACGAATGCTAAAACGGGAAAGACAGGCGTACATCGTACACCAGGTAAATCTGCACAATAAGGTATTATCTAATACCCTTAGTTCGCAGATAGATGTGTCTGAAGATACCATTCGCCGGGATTTGCAGGAGTTGGATGAAAAAGGAAAACTTATTAAAGTACATGGTGGTGCCTTATCTCATGCCTTCAACGATTTTACATACCCATCAAAAAACATTTACTCCCAGGATAATAAAAAAATAATTGGCCAAAAAGCTGCTACGCTTATTAAAGATGGCATGTTTGTATTAACGGGTGGCGGAACCACCATTATTGAAATGGCAAGATGTTTACCGGTAAATTTATCAGCAACATTTATATCGGGCAGTGTGCCTGCCATTGTAGAGTATATGCACCATCCGCTTATTGATGTAATTGTAATAGGCGATAAATTATCAAAAAATTCAAAAATAACCGTGGGTGCCGATGCCATTGCACGTATAAATACACTCAAACCAGATCTCTGTTTTCTGGGTATTAACGCACTGGACATTCAGCACGGCATAACCGACAGCGACTGGGATGTGGTACAATTAAAACAAACGATGATTGAGGCATCGCAAAAAGTAGTTTGCCTTACCATTGCCGAAAAAATAAATACCATACAACCCGTAAAAATCTGCGGTTTAAGTAAGGTAGATATTTTAATAACAGAATTACCAAAAGAACACCCGATACTGCAGCCTTATGTGGATGCAGGTATTACCGTAATGTAAACAACGCTTAACTAAATATTTTTTAACAAACCAAAACAAAACGTATGAGAAAATTTACAAACAGATTAATTGCTTTTCTGTTTTTCCTGGTACCGCTTATAACGCAGGCGCAAAGCCCTGTTACCGGTAAGGTGCTTGATGAAAAAGGCAATCCGGTTGCGGGAGCTTCTGTTGTTTTAAAAGGCGCTAAAACAGGCACAAAAACAGATGCAAACGGAAACTTTACCATTAACGCCAAACCAGGTGATGTACTGGTTATAAGCTCGGTTAATTTTGGTACACAACAAACCAAAGTAAAAGATGCCGGTGCGGTTACAATAAATATGATTACCAAAGATGGCACGATGGATGAGGTGGTTGTAACTGCCATGGATATTAAAAAAGCACCCAGAGAACTTGGATATTCCGTTCAAACAGTGAAGGGAGCAGACGTTGCAGAAACACAAAGAGAAAACTTTATTAATGGCCTGCAGGGAAGAGTTGCAGGACTTTCTGTTACTCCTACTACAGGTACCGCAGGTGCCTCATCAGGTATTATTCTAAGGGGTTTTAATTCAATGTCTGGTACTAACCAGCCATTATTTGTAATAGATGGTGTAATTGCAGATAACACTACTTTTAATTCCAACTCTCAGGGAGGAAGTGGTGTAGGCCTGGCAAGCGATGGTAACAACAGAAATATTGATAACACTAACCGAATTGCAGATATTAACCCAAATGATATAGAATCTATCACTGTTTTAAAGGGCCCTGAAGCAACTGCATTGTATGGTAGCCAGGCAAGTTCCGGTGCTATACTCATTACTACAAAAAAGGCAAAATTTACAGGTAAAAAAGTATTGGTAACCTACGATAATAATTTCCGCATGCAGAAATTAACCAGGTTCGCCAAAGTAAATAATGAATATGGGCCAGGCGCTGCAAATGGCGTGCCCGATCCCTTAGGCAGGTTCACATCATTTGGACCCAAATGGGCAGCAGGCACACCATTATTTGATAATCTTAATAATTTTTTTGAAACAGGCTTTTCGCAAACCCATAACCTTAGTTTGGAATTTGGGTTAAAAAATGTAGCGTTTAGGGCATCTGGACAATACTTAAATAACAGTGGTGTAGTGCCTAATAATTTTTATAAAAAATATACTGGCCGTATTTCCAATACAACAAAAATTGGCAAGTATATTACAATTACACCTTCAATAACTTTTACTAATGCTGATAACAAAAAACCAACAAAAGGTAACAATTCGTTTTTAACAAGTTTATACCAATGGCCTACCAATAATGATATCAGAAATTATGAATCAGAATATGGCGGCAAGCTTACATTATTTAATGTAAATCCAAATGCCGATTTTGATAATCCTATCTGGAGTGCAAAAAATAACACAACAGGTGATATTACCAGGCGATGGATTGCCACAATGGGGATTGATATTAAGCCCTTTTCGTGGCTGAGTTTGGCGGGCAGGTTTGGATATGATACCTATAAAACTGATGGGTATATTCTTTACCATCCTCAAACTTTTTTATTTACTGCAGCTACTTTAGGCAGGCTTGAAAACTACTACACAACCTATAAAGGATATAACCACACCATTACAGCAAGTGCTAAAAAAGAATGGAAAGGTTTCACCGGAAGGTTGCTGGTTGGTACCATGTGGCAGGATTTTGAAACACAGCAATATGCTGTTTTAGGTAATGGTATTGCCGATTCAATCGTTGCCGGCAAAATGTATAAAAACGGGCAAATAATTACTGGTTTTAACCCTACCGATAGCAACCAAACCATACCTGGTTCCCGGCTTCGTTTACAAAGGGCTATTAAGGGATTACCCAACCTCAAAATTTTCAGGTCATTGGCCTATTTTGCCGAAGTTTCTGTGGGCTATAAAGATGTAGCCTTTCTTACCTATTCGCAACGTTTTGAAAAAGCTTCGCCCATTCCGGTTAAAAATAATAACTATAATTACCCCGGAGCAAGTTTAAGTTTAATAGTTTCAGATATTTTTCCAATCCTTAAAAAACACGAAATACTGGATTACTTTAAGTTAAGGGCCTCGCTTGCAAATACGGCCCGGTTAAATGATCCCTATTCTAACCAACGCTTTTTTGTACCAAACCAAAGCAGCTCCAATAACCCGGGTAACACTTACACTTTGAATTTTACAAATAATAATCCCGATCTGGTACCTGAAAGGCAGTCTACTTACGAAATAGGTACCGAAATGAGGTTTTTAAATGGAAGGATAACATTAGATGCTGCTTATTATAATACACTTTGTACTAAACAAATTATGCAGGGCTTCAGGGCCAGTTATGCTACAACTGCCGTATTAAATACTTCAAACGCTGCATCATTAAGAAACGAAGGTGTAGAGCTGACTTTAAATGTTACACCTGTTAAAAAGAAGAATTTTAATTGGAACATCAATTTTAATTTTACCCATAACTGGAGTAAAATATTAACCCTGCCGGATGCTATCGGCCCTTTAAATGATTTTTATAATTCCGATACATACATTTCAAACGTAAGAGCCGGACTTGTAAGAGGTTTTTCTACAGGTACAATAACTGGTTCTACTTATCAACGTAATGCGGCTGGGCAAATTTTAATTTCTGCTGCAAACGGTTTGCCTTTAGTTAACGCCGGTAACCAGGTTATTGCTGATAGAAACCCTGACTTTACATTAGGAACCTTGAACAACTTTAGATATAAAAACTGGACCTTAAGCTTTTTATGGGATTTGAAAGTTGGTGGTGATATTTATAACGGATTAGACCAGGTTTTAACGAATATTGGCAAAAGTGCCAGAACAGCAAACCGAAATGATGCTATCATTGTTGATGGTGTTTTAAATGATGGTTTACAAAATAGCGCAAACCCAACAAAAAATACAATTGTAATTATTCCAAATTTCTTAAGTACATATTATACGACTATGCCCGATGAGGAGTTTATTGAAAAAGATGTGAATTGGTTAAGGCTTAGAGATGTAACCTTAAATTACAGGCTGCCCGAAAAACTTACAAAGCGTGTTAAATACTTAAAAGCCATGAGCTTTTTTGTAACAGGCAGCGATCTGTTTCTTTCAACAAATTACAGAGGTGCAGATCCTTCAATTAATGCCAACAACCCCGGTACATTGGGTGTTGGTGGCTACGGTATGGATTTAGGAAATACGCCTACACCAGTTGGTGTAAGTTTTGGTTTAAAAGCCAGTTTTTAGTAATTAACCATAAAGTAAATTTTAAAAAAATTTGTATGAATAATAAAATAATTAAACCGATATTTTTTCTTGGGTTGCTCTGCATTCTTTTTGCATCATCCTGTAAGAAAAAAATTGATGAAGCCTATTTAAACCCCAACGCACCACTTGAAGTTCCTATTGAAAGTATTTTGCCAGGTGTAATTGGAGGTTTTACTGCTTTCTTTTCTTCAAATGGCACAGGCTATGGGGTGCAGGCCGATGGTATATTGCTGGGCCGCTATATTCAATACTGGGGAACTCAAACAAATAACGAGTTGTATGGCACGATGGGATTTCCCGGTGGTACGCCAAGCGACAACACAGGTGGCCTTTGGGCGGCTGTTTATTATGGCCATGGCGGTAATGTAAACAAGATTATTGAATGGGGTACCGAGCAACAAAAATGGGATTATGTAGGAGTGGGTTATGCAATAAGGGCATGGGGATGGCTGGAGTTGACAAACTGCTATGGAGAAGCTATTTTAAAAGAAGCTTTTGATGTTACAAAATCGCAGTTTAAATATGACACACAACCAGAATTTTACGATAGCTGCCGGGTTATCTGTCACCGTGCTATTAATTATTTAAACAGAACCGATGGAGCAGTTAGTCAGGCAAATCTTGCCATTGGCGATGCTTTCTTCTATAATGGAGATGCTGGCAAATGGAAAAAATTCGTTTATGGCATTTTGGCCCGTTCATTTATTAACCTCAGTGGCAAAAGTGATTTTATTTCAAAAGGATATGCCGATTCTGCAATAAAATATGCAAACCTTTCACTGGCAACCAATGCAGATAATGCCAGTGTAAAAGTATCAGGTGGCAGTGTATCTGCAACGAATAATTTTTTCGGCCCATTCAGGGGTAACATAGGCGCTATCAGGCAGGCAACATATATTGCCGATCTGATGTCGGGAACTAACGCACAGGCTTTTACCGGCGTTCCAGATCCAAGAAGATATTATATGCTTCGTGAAAACCTGAATGGTACTTTTAAAGGATTTACCCCTTGGCTGGGTTCCGGAGGTGTTAGTGCCAACGATTATCCAAAAAATTTCTGGGGGCATCCAACCCCCGCTTCTACGCTGGCATCAACTCCTGACAGTTCCAGGTATCTATATCAAAATACCAGTCCATGGCCAATGATGACGGCTTCTGAAATACAATTTATTATTGCTGAAGCTGCTTACAAAAAAGGTGATAAACCACTTGCCCTTGCAGCTTATACAAATGGAATCAGTCTGAACTTTGATATGATAACTACTACTTACCCGCAAAATGTTCCCACTGTTTTTGCAATTACACCAGCTAATAAAGCAAGTTATCTGGCAAATACTGCAGTAGTTCCTGCAGCCGCTGCCAGCTTATCGCTTTCGCAAATCATGTTGCAAAAATATATTGCTTTATATGGATGGGGTGTACAACAAACCTGGACAGATATGCGTAAATATCACTACATAGATCTTGACCCTGTAACCGGTAATCAGGTATATGCAGGGTTTACACCTCCACCACCTGCTAATTTAATTGCAACCAATAATGGTAAATTAGTTTATAGGTGCAGACCAAGGTACAATTCAGAATATCTTTATAACATACCCGAATTAACCAGGCTGGGCGCTCTGGCACTGGATTACAATACAGTACAACCTTGGTTTACTTTACCATAATTCTAAAAATAAAAGAACATGACAAATAAATTTAAAATTTTCATAACGGCGTTACTAGGTATTTTTTTGATTAATTCCTGTTATGATAAGAACGAATCTTTAACGATAATACAGGCAAATCCTGCCAATAACATAGCGTATGTCAAATTCATAAACACCTATGCAGCCTCCAATCCCTCAACAACAACCCCAACGCCAAATGGGCCTGCTGTAAATGTATTTGTAAACGGAGCTAAAGTAAATGCTGCACCACTGGGATACGGCGGTACATTTCCACTTTCACCTGCATATACCGGTATTACACCGGGGTTGGCTATAAATGTAAAAGTAATCCTGAACAGGGCAACAGGTACTCCACAGGCGGGTGATACATTAAGCAATAAGAATTACGACCTGGGTGTAAATAGTTACACTACTTTTTATATTGCTGATACTACACCTAACCCAACACCATTTAATCCTTTCGTAGTGCCTATTCAGGAGTTAATTACAGATGCTCCAGTTGGTTTTTTCAGAGCAAGATTTGTAAATATGATACCCAGTACAGATACTTTAGAGGTATTTTCAAGAAGATTAAATGCAGTTATTTTTAGTGGCCAGCTTTACAAAAATGCAACTCAAACTGTAGAATTGCCTACTTTCGTATTGAGCGATACTTTACAATTGAGAAAAGTAAGCGCACCTGCCACAGTTTTGGCAACTATTAACGGCTTTGCTCCAACATCTGCAAGGGTTTACACTGTTTATTGTACCGGAAACATAACCGCCTTGCCACGAGCAAGAGTATTAACTTCTTTTATAAATAGGTAAATTTATAAATTACATACTAAAAAATGCTTTCCAAACGGAAAGCATTTTTTTATGTTCGTATTTATAACTTACAAAAAATAGCAAGCCTAATGCTGTTACTCCCCTACTCCTCTTTCTTAATCAACTCCACAATCAAATCCTTCTTTTTAACATTAACATAGGGACAATCAATAATCACCACCGCATCAAAATCTTTTGCTGCCGCTTTTTCTTTTTCATTAAAAGTGATAATACCTCTGCCGGCATGGCCATTAAAACTGGGTTTGCATAGGCCAAAAAAATCTTTTTTTGAAAACAGGCCATTCCCATTTGTATTTTTTGTGCAGGAGTAAAAAGCTATCTTTTTGTTTATAAAATTAAACCCACCACTGGTGCTTATATTTTTAATTTTTTTTGTGGAATAAATAGTAAAAAACAGGCTGTCTAAAACCTTTATTTCGTATTGGTTCAATACCGGGTTATTATCTAATCCACAACTATCCAACGGGTTAATTTGTGCATAACACAACTGATGAATGAAATTGATTAAAAGCAGAACCAGTATATATTTTAATTTCATTGTAAACAAAATTTATGAATACCATACTTTGAATTTGTTTTATTTCTCTACCCAAAAAACAAATAACAAACAGCAATGCTTGTAATGATGCCCACCAGATCGGCAAGCAGCATGGCGCCAATAGTATAGCGTGTATTTTTAACGGCAATGGCTCCAAAATAAACAGCTATCACATAAAAAGTAGTATCGCTGCTTCCCTGTAACACGCAGGCAAGTCTGCCGGCAAATGAGTCGGGCTCAAAAGTACGCATGGTATCAACCATCATGCCCCTGGCACCGCCGCCACTCATGGGTTTAATTAGTGCAGTTGGTAAACCATCCACAAAACGTGTATCGGCACCCATGGCGGCAAACAGGTTTTTTATACCTTCAATAATTACATCAAAAGTGCCGCTGGTACGCAAAAGCGAAATCGCAACCAGCATACCAACTAAGTAAGGTATAATTTTGATGGCTACTTCAAAGCCGCCTTTTGCACCTTCAATAAAAGCATCAAAAACATTTATCTTTTTATATAATCCGCCTAAAACAATTACAAAAAATATAAGCAGAATGATGCCGGTGCTTAACTGCTCACTAAAAATATTTACTCCAACCGTATTTAAAGTGCTGATAAAATAAACCAATAAAGCTATTATGGCTGATATACCCAATACCCAACCCAATATTACCGGTTGATACAGTTTAATTTTTTGTTTAAAAGAAACGATCAGTAAAGCCGCCATGGTGGCTACAAAAGTTGCCACTAAACAGGGTACAAAAATATCGGTTGGGTTGGCAGCCTTGGTACCATGTATGCCCACAGTAACTGCCCTTACCGCAATTACAGATGTTGGTATCAGTGCAAGCCCAGCAGCGTGCAAACACAAAAACATGATCTGTGCATTGCTGGCTGTATCTTTTTTAGGATTCAGTTCCTGTAAACTTTCCATGGCTCTAATGCCAAATGGTGTTGCAGCATTATCGAGCCCCAGCATGTTGGCACTAAAATTCATCATAATATGCCCGTGTGCCGGGTGGCCCTTGGGTATTTCGGGAAAGAGTTTTGAAAAAAACGGCCCTACAATTCTTGATAAAAAACGGATACCACCCGCAGCTTCAGCAATGCTCATAAATCCCATAAACAAAGCCATAATTCCAATTAAACCAATGCAGATGTTTACTGCCGTTGTACAGGTTGCAATTACCCCATCCATGGGTTTTTGCTTACGGCCCGCTAAATAATCGGGGCCAATAACTCTTGCCCCTGCAAACTTTGCCTGCAATTTTAAAGCACTGTCGTTTGTGGCACGATCGGCCAGAATGTATTTGGTTTCTTTATCGGCTTCTTTCTGCAGGGTATAGCCATAGTCTTTCATTTCTTTTGAAATGGGAGCAGTTGAAGTACTATCTAAAACCGATACAAATTTATTATCATCCTTTGCGGTACCGGTAACCATCTTGCCAAAAATATCATCCCGCCCTTTACTAAAAATAAAATGATAACTGCCCACCAATAAAGCAATGATGATAAATGCACTCCATATTCTGCTTAAAGCCATATTAAATAATTAAGAATTGAAAATTAAGAATTAAAAATTAAATCAGGGAAATTCGTCAGCACACTTCAAATAAAACCTTCAATTATTAATTACCCTTACCTTTGCAGCCAATTTTTAATTTTTCATTATTCATTTTTAATTAAAGAAATGGCTTTAAAAGCAGGAATAGTAGGACTTCCAAATGTAGGTAAATCAAC